>NZ_JAGGPD010000247.1 GCF_018613995.1 Microbacterium sp. ISL-103
AGCGCAGACGTCTCCCCCGCACTCACCGCCCACGACGGGAAGGCCGTCCAGGCGTTCATCCCGATCGAGGGCGATGCCGAGCTCGCGGACTCCATCGAGGCGCTCGGCGACCAGCTCCGAGATGCCGCTCCTGACGGTGTGACGGTCTACATCACCGGTCCCGCCGGCTTCAGTGCCGACCTCGTCGCCGGATTCGCCGGCATCGACGGCCTGCTGCTGGGAGTCGCACTGCTCGCCGTCCTGGTCATCCTCGTGCTGGTGTACCGGTCGTTCCTGCTGCCGATCGTGGTGCTGTCGACGAGCCTGTTCGCGCTGTGCGTGGCGCTGCTCGTGGTGTGGTGGCTCGCGAAGTTCGAGGTCCTTCTGCTCAGCGGCCAGACCCAGGGCATCCTGTTCATCCTCGTGATCGGTGCGGCGACCGACTACGCCCTGCTCTTCGTGGCCCGGTTCCGCGAAGAGCTCCGTGTCGCTCAGGACAAGGGCACAGCGGTACTCGCCGCGTGGAAGGGCTCGTTCGAGCCGATCGTCGCCTCCGGCGGCACGGTGATCGCGGGCCTGCTCTGCCTGTTGCTCAGCGACCTCAAATCCAACAGCACCCTCGGCCCCGTCGCCGCGATCGGCATCGTGTTCGCCATGCTGGCCGCTCTCACCCTTCTTCCCGCTCTGCTGCTGCTGTTCGGGCGTGCGGTGTTCTGGCCGCGTCGACCGAAGTTCGAGCCCGACGTCGTCGCCGAAGAGCACGGCATGCGCAAGACCGGGCTGTGGGCGCGACTCGCGCACCTGATCACGAAGCGCCCGCGCGTCATCTGGATCGTCACCACTCTGGTGCTGCTCGCAGGGGCGGCAGGCGCGCTGCAGCTCAACGCGGTCGGCGTGCCACAGTCCGACCTCGTTCTGGGCGCATCGGAGGCCCGCGACGGTCAGGTCGCTCTGGGCGAGCACTTCCCGGGTGGCTCGGGCAGTCCCGTGTACGTGGTGGTCGCGGAAGACAGGCTGCAGGATGCGGCCGACGTGCTGCTCGCCGATGACGGCATCGATGGCGTCTCGGTGACCGCTGCGGACTCTCCGAGCGGTTCGGCCGCAGTCACCGCAGACGGGCTGACGGCTGTCGGCCCTCCCGGAACACCCGCACCCGAGCCCACCGTCGTCGACGGCGAGGTGCTGCTGCAGGGAACGCTCACCGACGCGGCGGACTCGGATGCTGCGGCAGCCACGGTGCGCGATCTGCGCACCGAGCTGAACGACCTCGATGCTCTCGTCGGTGGCGTCACGGCGACCGCGATCGACACGAACGATGCCTCGATCCACGACCGCAACCTGATCATCCCGGTGATCCTCGTCGTGATCATGCTGATCCTGATGCTGCTGCTGCGGTCGATCCTCGCGCCCGTGCTCCTGATCCTGACCACGGTGCTGTCGTTCGGCACGGCGATGGGTGTCTCCGCCCTGGTCTTCAACGGCGTCTTCGACTTCCCCGGCGCCGACCCCGCGGTTCCGCTCTACGGCTTCGTGTTCCTGGTGGCGCTCGGCATCGACTACAACATCTTCCTGATGACCAGAGTGCGCGAAGAGTCCCTCGAGCACGGCACGCGAGAGGGAGTGCTCCGCGGACTCTCGATCACGGGCGGCGTCATCACCTCGGCCGGCCTCGTGCTCGCCGCGACCTTCGCCGCCCTCTCGGTGATCCCGATCCTGTTCCTCGTGCAGTTGGCATTCATCGTCGCCTTCGGCGTGCTGCTCGACACGTTCGTCGTGCGATCGCTGCTCGTACCGGCGCTCGCCTACGATCTGGGCCGAGTGATCTGGTGGCCGTCGAAGCTGTGGCGACGTGGTCGTGACTGAGGGGTGCCCTCGACTGGATTCGAACCAGCGACCTGCCCTTTAGGAGAGGGCTGCTCTATCCTGCTGAGCTACGGGGGCGAGGGTTCCATTCTAGAGGAACCCTCGCTTCCCGCTCACGCGGCCAGAGCGAGATACGGCTCCCACCGCGGGTCGCTGCGTTCGGTGCCGCGCACGGTCCAGGCGGTACCGTGCGGCGGACGAGGCAGCACACGCAGCTCCCATCGCATCTCCTGCGGAGTGCGGTCGCTCTTGGTGTTGTTGCAGCGCAGGCAGCATGCGACGAGGTTCTCCCACGAATCGGCTCCGCCGCGCGACCGCGGCATCACGTGGTCGATGGTCGAGGCAGCCTTGCCGCAGTACCCGCAGCGGTGGTTGTCGCGGCGCAGAACTCCGCGCCGCGTCACCGGGACGCGTCTGCTGATCGGAATGCGCACATAGCGCGAGAGCACGATCACCGCAGGGCGGTCATAGACTCCATGGCTGCCCCAGACGGGGTCGTCCTCCACGTGCTCGATCACCGTCGCCTTGTCGTTCATGACAAGGACCAGGGCTCTCTTGAACGACACGATCGCGAGCGGTTCGTATCCTGCGTTCAGTACAAGTGTGCGCATCGTCATCCTCTCGATCCGCCGGGACGGCTTCCCGGCACTCTCGACTCACACGAAGCCGCACAGGGCGGAAGCGTTCGCGGGGATGAAAAAAGGCGCTGTCTACAGACAGCGCCTCATGCACACGGCAAGACCGTGGCGTCCCTGCGAGCGATGCAGAAGGACGTGACGACCGAGGGCATCCATGGTTCGGATGCTCGATATTCGCTCCATCTGCTTCTCCCGACTATGCGACAACGGGTTCAGGCTAACCCATCAGGAGCACACGAAGGCCAAACCGCAGATGAACGCGCGAAGGCGTGTCAGCGAAGAAGGATGACGAGCGAACAGCCCGCGTCAATGACGAGCGATCAGCCCGCGTTGGCTCCGAGCCAGGCGATGGGCTCCATGAGGCCGCCGTTGACCCAGACCTCGAAGTGCAGGTGGTTGGCGGTCGAGCGACCCGTGCTGCCGACGAAGCCGATCAGCTGCCCGGCGGCGACCGTCTGTCCGGCCTGAACCTGACGCGAGCCGTAGATCATGTGGCCGTAGGTCGTCTGCACGCGCTGACCACCCACGACGCTGTCGAGCATGACCGCCACGCCATAACCGCCGATGTTCTCGGCGGACGCCCGGACGACGCCGGCTGCGGCGGCGTAGATCGGAGTGCCTGCAGGGGCGAGCATGTCGGCACCCTGGTGCGCGCCGCCGACGGTGCGGCTGACGTTGTACGACCCCTGCGGAAGCGGGTAGCGCACCTCGCCGGAGCCAGGCGACACCAGGGCATAGCTGCCGATGTCGAAGTTGCTCGATGCCGTGGACGTGGTCGCGGCGGCGGCCTTGGCCCGTGCAGCCGCGGCCTCTTCCGCCTTCTTCTTCTCGATCTCGTCCGGCGTGGTGGCGGTGAACGTGCCGCGGCTGAGCGGAGCGGCGGCGGCGTCGGAGGCGACGACGAGCGACTGCGCGTCGACGGCGGCGAGCTGCTGCACGGTGGCCGCGGACTCGGCAGGCTTCGTCGCGGCGTACGCCGGGAGGGCGACTGCGGCGACGAGGGCACCGACTGCCCCGAAGATGGCGATCGAACGCAGCGGCTTGACGGCCTTGCGCGCATCGATCCGGGCGCGTGACGTCCGGGCGACTGCTCGATCTTCAGTTGTCTTCGCGGGCTTCTCGATGTCTGTGGCCAAAACTTAGTCCTCCTGCGCCTGCACGCTCGGGTAGCGCTGGCTCGTCGGCACTCTGCTCTCGTGGCACGAATGTATCTCGGGTACGTTGTGCGGTCTGACCGGGAGGTCGACGAGCCTGGAAGGCGGATCCTCTCGGGTGTCGTCAGCGGGCTTCTTCGACGACTCGTCCGAGGTTACCGGAAGATAACGGTCCTGTCACCCTACGAACCTGGCAATCGTCGGAGAGGCGGAATTCCGCGGGTTCGAGCCCTGGTTCCACCCGGAATCAGGCAGGTTCGCCGACGAGGAAGATGTGCGATGCGAGCTCGACCGGAAGCTCGAGACCGTCTTCCTTGCCCTCCATCTGGATCAGGACGTAGCCCTCGTTGAAGCGGTAGTCGCCCTTCGCGCCGGGCACGACGCCGGCATCGCGAAGCTGCTCGAGAAGCTCGGGATCGACCTGGGCGGGCTCTGCGAGACGACGCACTGTGCCGTCGATCGGAGCGCCTGCGGCGTTCAGCTTCTGCACGAGGCCGATGACGCCTTCGTCGAAGGTGCGCGCGGGCGCGTCTCCGAGCTGGTCGAGGCCCGGGATCGGATTGCCGTACGGCGACTCCGNNACCTGCTCGCTCATCACGTGCTCCCAGCGGCAGGCCTCTTCGTGCACGAACGCCCAGTCCAACCCGATCACGTCGGAGAGCAGGCGCTCGGCCAGGCGGTGCTTGCGCATGACGTTGACCGCCTTGCTGCGACCGGCGTCCGTGAGCTCGAGGGTGCGGTCTTCGGAGACGACCACGAGACCGTCGCGCTCCATGCGACCGACCGTCTGCGAGACCGTCGGACCCGAGTGACCGAGGCGCTCGGAGATGCGCGCTCGCAGCGGCACGATGTTCTCCTCCTCGAGTTCGAGGATGGTGCGGAGGTACATCTCCGTGGTGTCGATCAAGTCCGTCATGTGGCCCTCCGGGTCTTCTTAGGCAAGCCTACATTCCCGCGACGACATCGGCGCGTCACGCGGGGAAACCGCCATCGGGGCACGGCCTAGAATCGACCCATGGCGATCGAGATTCCCCGTGACCTCCTGCCCGCTGACGGCCGCTTCGGGTGCGGCCCCTCGAAGGTGCGCACCGAGCAGCTCGATGCGCTGCTCGCCGCGGGCCCGACGCTGCTGGGCACCTCGCACCGACAGGCGCCGGTGAAGAACCTGGTGGGAAGCGTGCGCGAGCAGCTCGCGGCTCTGTTCCGGCTCCCCGAGGGGTACGAGATCATCGTCGGCAACGGCGGATCGACTGCGTTCTGGGATGCCGCCGCCTTCGGCCTGATCGAGCGCCGCAGCCAGAACCTCGTCTTCGGAGAGTTCGGCGGCAAGTTCGCCGCTGCCGCCGCCGCACCGTGGCTGGAGGCGCCCGACGTCCGCAAGTCCGAGCCCGGCTCTCGTGGCGCATCCGAGATCGTCGAGGGCATCGACGTCTACGCCTGGCCGCACAACGAGACATCCACGGGCGTCTCGGCTCCCATCGAGCGTGTGGCTGCCGACGGCGCTCTCACTGTCATCGACGCGACCAGCGCCGCGGGCGGGATCGACTTCGACGCCACTCAGGCGGACGTCTACTACTTCGCGCCGCAGAAGAACCTGGGGTCTGACGGCGGCCTCTGGTTCGCCGCGGTCTCGCCCGCCGCCGTCGACCGCATCGAGCGGATCGCCGCGTCCGATCGCTACATCCCCGAGTTCCTGAGCCTGAAGAACGCCGTCGACAACTCGCGGCTCAACCAGACCCTCAACACCCCCGCCCTGACCACGCTGCACCTGCTCGACAGCCAGCTGAGCTGGATCCTGGGCAACGGCGGGCTCGCCTGGGCGGGCGCTCGCACCGCCGAGTCATCGGGAATCCTCTACGACTGGGCCGCCGCGTCCTCGGTCGCCGCCCCCTTCGTCACGGATGCCGCGCACCGGTCGCCGGTCGTCGTCACGATCGACTTCGACGAGAGCATCGACGCCGCCGCGATCGCCAAGACGCTGCGGGCGAACGGCATCGTCGACACCGAGCCGTACCGCAAGCTCGGTCGCAACCAGCTGCGCGTGGCGACATTCGTCTCGATCGAGCCGGACGACATCCGACAGCTCACCCGGTCGATCGACTACGTGCTCGAGCAGCAGGGCGCCTGACGCCCGAGCTGAACGAGAAGAGGGGCCGCGTGATCACGCGGCCCCTCTTCTCGTCGATCCAGGTCGAGGATCACTCCTCGTCGCCTGAGGCGTCCTCGTCGTCCGCGTTCTCATCCTCGTCGTCGACGTCTTCATCCTCGTCATCCGAGTCGTCGACGTCTTCATCCTCATCGTCCGAGTCGTCGTCGTCCGAGTCGTCGTCATCAGCGACGGCCGAATCGTCGAGCTCGTCGATGTCCACTCCGTCGAGGTCACCGGCGTGCAGCACGCGCGGTTCCGCGGCGAGTTCATCCTCGTCGAGCTCGTCATCGTCATCGTCGTCGTCGTCGTCGTCGTCGTCGAGATCATCGTCGTCGTCGTCGTCGTCGTCGTCGAGTTCATCATCCGAGACTTCGTCGGAGTCGTCATCGACTGCTGCACCATCGACCGCGGCGGCATCGGCGTCGGCGACGGCCGCGGCCGCCTGCTCGGCGAGCTCGACCTGGTGTGCGCGGTACTCCGCGAGACGTTCCGCCCACGGCACCCATTCCGGTGCGAGCAGGGCGCCGTCTCCGGGCAGCAGCTCGACCTCGAGCACGGTCGGCTCTTCCTCATCGACGCGGGCGACGGTGACGGTCCAGTACCAGCCCGGATATCCGGGCATCCGGTTCTCGAACCGCAGCGAGAGCGACCCATCTTCTTCAGGCAGATAACCGGCCGCGGGGCCGACCGTCGAGGCCGGTGTGATCTCATGCAGTGCGGCGAGCGCGAGATCGTGTGCGTCGATCAGACGCTGGTCGACATCAGGCTTCGAGGTCATCGGCTACCTTCCGCAGTACTGCCGCGATCTTCCGGCCCTGAGCGGAGGAGGGATAGCGGCCGCGACGCAGGTCGCCGCCCATCCCGTCGAGGAGCTTCACGAGGTCTTCGACGATGATCGCCATGTCGTCCGCCGGCTTGCGCTTCGCCTTGGCGAGACTCGGCGGAGCCTCGAGCACACGCACCGAGAGCGCCT
>NZ_JAGGPD010000248.1 GCF_018613995.1 Microbacterium sp. ISL-103
TTCACCGAGCCGGAGGCATCCGAGACGATGGTGCGCGGGTGGCACGTCGAGGGCCTCGCCGTGCGGCCCGACCACCGAATGGTCGCTCACACCGGCTTCCTGCTGACGGCACGCAGGCTCGCGCCGGGAGCCGTGGCCCCGTCGGTCAAGCGCAGGGCGTCGAAGAGCAGCTACGGTGACGCGGATGTCGAGGCGTGGACGCCCGGTGCCGTCGGTGATCGTGAGATCAACGACAAACAGCTTCGCAAGCGGGCGCGTGAGGCGTCGAAGGCCGCCGACGGCGCGCGTCTCGCGGCCGGTTCGCGCGAATCCGAGCCACCGACGGAATAGACTGGAGCGCGTGCGTAAAACGTCCGCCGTTCTGGCCACACTCAGCCTCGCAGTCCTCGCTCTGACCGGATGCTCTTCAGCTCCGACCTTCGCCGGCGCGGTCTGCGATCGCTCGGCCGCCTCGACCCCTTCGGTCGCGGAATCGGTGACCGTCGAGGGCGACCTCGGTGATGCGCCCGATGTCACCGTCTACAGCCCGGTCAACGCGAAGAAGACCTCTTTCGCCGACGTGATCGAGGGCGACGGACGCACTCTGACCACCACGTCTCAGCCGATGGTGCTCGATGTCGCGTTCTACGGCGGCGAGAGCGGCGACAAGCTCTACGAATCCGAGTTCAACGGCGACGCGAGCCGCGTGCACAGCATCGCCTATTGGGCGGAGCGATCCGCCGGGCTCGAGACCGTGCTCGAATGTGCGACCGGTGGCAGCCGGATCGTCGCGGGTCTGACGCCGGAGGACTTCGGTGAGGCCAACGTCGAGGCATTCGGCCTGGCAAAGGACGAGAACGTCGTCGCCGTCATCGACGTGCAGGACGTCTATCTGGCGCACGCCGAGGGAGCGTCGCAGTTCAACGACGCCCGCGGACTGCCGACGGTCGTGCGTGCTCCCGACGGAACGCCCGGGGTGATCATCCCCGACAGTGCCGCACCGAAGAAGGCCGTGACGCAGACGCTCATCCAGGGCGACGGCGAGAAGGTCGAGAAGGATTCGACCATCGTCACCAACATCATGGCGCTCGGATGGGATGACAAGACCGTCACCTCGAGCAGCTGGGGCGCTGAGCCCAACATCGGCCCGGCCGCGAAGGAGCTGGTCGGCGCGACGGTCGGTTCGCAGCTGCTTGTCGTCGTGCCGGAGGCCGACGGGAACCCGGCGACCGCGATCGTCGTCGACATCCTGGGCGTCGTTCCCGTTCCGGAGCAGTGATGGCGGCCCGTATTCCCGCGGAAGAGCGTCTGACGAACCTCGTCGTGGCGCTCATGGCCACGGAGATCGGGCTGACGAAGCAGCAGATCCTCGACAACGTCTCGGGATACCGCCAGCGTGCGGATGCCGGTGCACGGTCGGATGCTCTCGAGAAGATGTTCGAGCGCGACAAGGACGAGCTGCGCACACTCGGCGTGCCCGTCGAGACGATCGGCGATCCCGCCGACCCCAACGACCTCCGAGAGGCGCGGTATCGCATTCCGCAGGCGGAATACGACCTGCCCAGCGACATCGAGTTCACCGCGGCCGCGCCCGCCGGGCTGCAGCTGGCGGGCAG
>NZ_JAGGPD010000249.1:0-2779 GCF_018613995.1 Microbacterium sp. ISL-103
CGCCCCTGCGACTCGGTCGCCGGCACGCGCTGCACCCGGTGCACGCCACCCTCGTATTTCAGGTGCGCCCAGACGCCCTGCGCGGGGTCGGTGGAGGATCCCTTGATCGCGACCTGCACGTCCTTGTAGCCGCCGAGGTCGGACTCGTTGCGCTCGAGGAGCTCGGTCTTCCAGCCCTTCGACGCCGCGTACTGGATGTACATCCGCAGCAGGTCGGCGGCGAACAGAGCCGACGCGGCCCCGCCCTCCCCCGCCTTGATCTCCATGATCACGTCACGCGCGTCGTCGGGATCCCGCGGGATGAGCAGTCGTCGAAGTCTCTCCTGCGCAGCCTCCACACCCTCTTCGAGGGAGGGGACCTCGTCGGCGAAAGCCTCGTCCTCACGGGCGAGTTCGCGCGCCGCAGCCAGATCGTCGGTCGCCCCCGACCATGCCTCGTAGGCGGCGACGATCCGGGACAGCTCGGCGTAGCGGCGGTTGACGCGCTTCGCTCGAGCGGCGTCGGCGTGCACCGCCGGGTCGGAGAGTTCCTCCTGCACCCGGCGATGCCCGTCGATCAGAGTCTGGACGGACTCGAACACCCCGGCTCCGCTCAGCGGATGTTGTTGTCGTGGCCGTGCGCGCCCGAAGGCAGCGTCGGGATCGACTTCTGCATCTGCACCAGGAACTCGACGTTCGAGTGCGTCTCCTTGAGCTTGCCCAGGACGACCTCGAGCGCCTGCTGCTGGTCGAGGCCCGCAAGGGCGCGACGCAGCTTCCAGGTGATCTTGACCTCGTCGGCCGAGAGCAGCATCTCTTCGCGACGGGTGCTCGAGGCGTTGATGTCGACGGCCGGGAAGATGCGCTTGTCGGCGAGCTGACGAGAGAGGCGCAGTTCGCTGTTGCCGGTGCCCTTGAACTCCTCGAAGATGACCTCGTCCATCTTGGAGCCGGTCTCGACGAGCGCGGTCGCGAGGATCGTGAGCGATCCGCCGTTCTCGATGTTGCGCGCCGCTCCGAAGAAGCGCTTGGGCGGGTACAGCGCCGAGGCGTCGACACCACCCGAGAGCACGCGACCGGATGCCGGAGCCGCGAGGTTGTACGCGCGGCCGAGGCGGGTGATCGAGTCGAGCAGCACGACGACGTCGCGGCCCAGCTCGACGAGGCGCTTGGCGCGCTCGATCGCGAGCTCGGCGACGGTGGTGTGGTCTTCCGCCGGACGGTCGAAGGTCGAGGCGATGACCTCGCCCTTGACGGTGCGCTCCATGTCGGTGACCTCTTCGGGGCGCTCGTCGACGAGCACGACCATGAGGTGGACCTCGGGGTTGTTCTGAGCGATCGCGTTGGCGATCTGCTGCAGCACGATCGTCTTGCCGGCCTTGGGCGGTGCGACGATGAGGCCGCGCTGGCCCTTGCCGATCGGAGCCACGAGGTCGATGATGCGCTGGGTCAGCTTCTCGGGGGCCGTCTCGAGGCGCAGACGCTCCTGCGGGTAGAGAGGGGTGAGCTTGCCGAACTCGACACGGGTGGCGGCGTCGTCGATCGACAGGCCGTTGATCGAGTCGACCTTCACCAGGGCGTTGTACTTCTGGCGCCCCTGCTGCTCGCCTTCGCGCGGCTGCTTGATCGAGCCGACGATCGCGTCGCCCTTGCGCAGGTTGTACTTCTTGACCTGGCCGAGCGAGACGTAGACGTCGCTGGGGCCGGCGAGGTAGCCGGTCGTGCGCACGAACGCGTAGTTGTCGAGCACGTCGAGGATTCCGGCGATCGGGACGAGCACGTCATCCTCGCCGATCTCGGTGTCGAACTCGTCGGTCGGCGCTGCGGTACGGCGCTTGTTGCGCTGACGGTTGCGGCCGTTGCCGCCCTCATCGTCGACGGGTGCGCTCTGCTGCTGAGGCTGCTGCTCGCCACCCTGGCCGTTGCCGTTCTGGCCGCGTCCGCGGTTGCGGCTGCGGTTGCGGTTGCGGTTGCGTCCGCCCTGCTCGTCGCCACCGTCGTTCGAGTCGGATGCGGAATCGGCCGCGGGTGCGGACTCGGCGGGTGCGGAGTCCGCGGGCTTCTCGGCGACAGGCGCCTCGGCGTCTGCAGCAGGCTTCTTGGTGCGGCGACCGCGACCGGTGGTCTTCTTCGGCTCGTCGGACGCCTCGGCGGACTCTGCTGCCGGTGCGGCGGCGGACTCGGCGGCGGCGGCAGGAGTCTCGACAGCTGCGGTCTCGGCAGGTGCTGCGGTCTCGGTGTCGGCCTTCTTGGCACGGCTGCGGCGCGGAGCCTTGGCCTTGGGGGCTGCGTCAGCGGCAGGTGCGTCACCGGCAGTCGCGGCGGCTGCGGGCGATTCCGATGCGGCAGGCGCGGAATCGGCAGGCGCATCGGCGGCAGCGGCCTTCTGAGCCTTGGCCGCAGCGGTGGCGGTCGATGCGCGACGCGGCGCGCGCTTGCGCGCCGGCGCCACTTCGGTCGCCGCGGTGGTCGCGGCGTCGGAGCTCGCGGCCTGTGCCGGAGCCTCAGCGGCGGGTGCCGACTGGTCGTTCTGGGTCTCGGAGAAATTCTCCACGAGTACTCCCTCTTTGGTCTCGAAGACATGAGCGGTACGCGCACAACGGGTGCTGCGCGCGGTCGCACGGGCTGATGCTCGGCATCAGCCAGCCTCGGCACTGGGTTCTCAGAAAGAACGAGGTTCTCGGCGAGAGCAGTACCAGAGGGGTTTGCGTGCGGGTCTTGCAGAGTTGCAATGGGGCCAGATTCACGCAGTTACGTGGAGCCCTCCGCTCGATTCCCCACTGTACCACCACGCACGTCG
>NZ_JAGGPD010000249.1:2805-3527 GCF_018613995.1 Microbacterium sp. ISL-103
GCCCGTCGGCAAGCACGAGCACACTCGGACCCGCACCCGACACGACGGCGGCGAAGCCGGCGCTGCGCAGAGCCTGGACGAGTCGCTGGGTCTCGGGCATCGCCTCGGCGCGGTAGTCCTGGTGGAGGCGATCGGCCGTGGCGTCGAAGAGCAACTCGGGGCTCTGCGTGAGCGCCGCGATCAGCAGTGCGGAGCGCGAGACGTTGAAGACCGCATCCGCCGTCGAGACCTGCGGTGGCTGCAGCGAACGGGCCTTCGAGGTCGACATCGTGTACGCCGGCACGAGAACGAGAGGGGACACTCCGCGATGCACGAGGAGCTTCTTGTGCTGCGGTCCGCGCTCGCCCACCCATGCGATCGTCAACCCGCCGAAGAGCGCGGGTGCGACGTTGTCGGGGTGTCCCTCGATCTCGGTCGCGAGGCGCAGCATGTCGGCGTCACTGATCTCGATGTCGCCCTCGAGCAGCCCCTTGGCCACCAGGATCCCGGCGGCCACGGCGGCTCCGGACGAGCCGAGTCCACGTCCGTGCGGCACGCCGTTCTCGGCCACGATGCGCAGACCCGGCATCGACCGATCGACGTCCGCGTACACGTGCGCCACGGTGCGGACGATCAGGTTCGTGTCATCGTGCGGGATCCCTTCGGCGCCCGCTCCGCTCACCTCGATCTCGAGCCCGCCCGAAGGCAGCTCGTTCACGTGCAGCTGGCTATAGACGCACAGC
>NZ_JAGGPD010000250.1 GCF_018613995.1 Microbacterium sp. ISL-103
AGCGATCCGGGGTCGCGCCCCGGCGTGAACGGGGCGTGGTCGTCGTCGGTGACGATGCGACGCTTGCGCTTCCAGGTCTTCGAGCTGGGCTGCAGTCCGCGAAGACGTAGATAGGTGGCCACGGTCTCGGGGGCATCAGGTGCCTCCGGGGCTGGAACGGCGGCGATGTCAGTCATCCGAGACCTCTCTCTCGTCGCTGATGGTGCCTGCAGAGATCCGGACCACATGGGCGTGCAGGACCTCGGGGATATCTTCCTCCACGGCAGCGGTCACCACCACCTGCTCGTAACCGGAGGTCAGCGCGGCCAGGCGCTGACGACGATCGGCATCGAGTTCGGCGAACACGTCGTCGAGGATGAGCACCGGGTCTCCTGCGGGTGATTCGCTGCGCAGCAGTTCTGCGGAGGCGAGGCGCAGAGCGAGAGCGACGGACCACGATTCGCCGTGTGAGGCGTAGCCCTTGACAGGCAGACCGCGAACGCGGAGCACCAGGTCGTCGCGATGCGGACCCGTGAGCGTGAGACCCCGATCGAGCTCATTCGAGCGCTTCGCGAGCAGGGCGGCATGGAACATCTCGGCGATGTCACCGGTGGACTCGGCCGGAGCATCGACGCCCTCTTCCGGATCCGCGCCCCGAACCGACAGCGCCCAGTCGAGCTGAGGGCGATGATCTTCGCCGGCGATCGCCGCGTAAGCCTCGGCGACAGGCTGCTGCAGGTCTGCCGCGAGACGTTGCCGAGCGGTGATGATCTCGGCCCCGAGAGAGACGAGCTTGTCGTCCCACACATCGAGCGTGCTGAGTCCCTCGCCCTTGATCCCGCGGGCGCGAGCCGACTTCAGCAGTGCGTTGCGCTGTTTGAGGACCCGGTCGTAGTCGGCGAGCACCGACGACATACGCGGAGTGCGCTGGATGAGCAGCTGGTCGACGAATCGCCGACGGGCAGACGGATCACCGCGGACGATCTGCAGATCTTCGGGAGCGAACAGCACGACATGCGCGTAGCGCGGAAGCTCGTTCGTCTTCGAGGGCGATCCGTTGATGCGCGCCTTGTTCGACCCCTGCTTGTTGAGCTGGACCTCGACGAGCACGCGTCGCTCACCGTGCGACAGCCGAGCGCGGATGATCGCGAAATCCTGGCCTTCGCGCACCATCGGGGCATCGGAGGACACGCGATGCGAGCCGAGCGTCGCGAGGAACACGACGGCTTCGGCCAGATTCGTCTTTCCCTGACCGTTGCGCCCGACCAGCACGTTCGGACCGCGGTGAAGGGCGAGATCAGCGGTCGCGTAGTTGCGGAAATCGACCAGACTCAGGTGCTCCACAATCACGGTGTCAGCCTACCTTCGGGGTCTGACACTGCCGCCGTCGCGCGGAACGCGCTCGTCGAAGGATCAGCGCAGCAGCAGGTTGGGCTGCAGCAGGTACTTGAACGAGTCGAGCCCTGCCTGGTCGACCGAGGTCTGGCTCGTGATCAGCACAGGGCTGAGCTTGTTGGCATTGTCGCTCGAGGTGAACGTCACGCGGACGAACTCGCTCTTCACAGCGCCGAGTGCCTCGATCAGGTACTGCGGGTTGAGACCGAGAGTGACCTCGTCGCCGCCGTTGAGGATCGCGTCGACCGACTCCGAGGCTCGAGCGTGCTCGCTGCCCGATGCATCCATGGTGACGCCGTCGGCGGAGAACGTGAAACGCAGGGGAGCGGCGCGATCGAGCACGAGCGAGACGCGTCGTACAGCCTCGACGAGATCGGCGGTGTTGACGACGGCGTAGTGCTCGGTCTGCTCGGGGAAGAGTCGGCGGACGGGCGGGAAGTTTCCCTTGATCAGCAGCGACGTGACGGTCTTGTTCCCGGCGGTGAAGGCGATGATCTCGCGGTCTCCGGCTCCGGAGAATGCGATCTGGATCGTGCCTGCGTGACCGAAGGTCTTTCCGACTTCGAGCAGCGTGCGTGCCGGGACGAGTGCACTGGTCTCGACGGCTTCGCCGTCCCACGGCACGTCACGGAGCGAGACGCGGTAGCGGTCGGTCGCCACGAGGCTGAGGCTCTGGCCCGAGACCTCGAGCTGCACTCCGGTGAGCACCGGGGTGACATCGTCGCGAGACGCGGCGAAACCGACCTGCGAGATCGCGGTACCGAAATCATCGGCCGGCACGACTCCGGACGACCCGGAGACCTCGGGGATGGACGGATATTCCTCGACCGGCATGGCGGCGAGCGTGAAGCGCGCGGATCCGCAGGTGACGGTGATGCTGCCGTCGTCCTCGACGGCGATCTCGATCGGAGCGTTCGGAAGACGGCTCGCGATGTCGGAGAGCAGACGGCCGTGGACGAGGATCGTGCCGGGGGTGTCGACCGTCGCCTCGATGGTCGTGCGCGCCGACGCTTCGTAGTCGAAGGCCGAGAGCGTGAGTCCGGAGGCGTCGGCCTCGATCAGGACTCCGGCGAGGATCGGCTGCGGATTGCGCTGCGGAAGAAGCTTGACGACGAATGACACAGCCTCGCTGAAGACATCGCGGTTGACCTGAAACCTCACTGGTGCTCCCTTGTCGTCGTTCTGAGACGTGTCGTCATCGTCCCTGCCGGTGCAGGGCTTCCCATGCTAGCCCCACGACAGGGCGGATCCCTACGACCGGTCCGAACCTCGGGCCCGTCGGACTTTCCCCACCGTCTGGTGATCGGATCGCCCTTGAAATGAATTAACTCCTTAACGGTGTTAACACCTGTGGATACTGTGGATAACTCGGTGGAAAGCAGACGCGAGTAGGGAACTACACGGTTGTCAGTTGTGGAATCCCTGAGGAATACGCGGGTGGAGAGGGTCCCGAGGTCCCAGCGGTCTCCCGAGGTTATCCACAGGTTGAGTCGTTTCCCCCACATTCGTCCCGATGTCGAGGCGATCCATCCACAAGTTATCCACATGTGCAAACTGGCATCGATCCGACCCGTCATATGCCTCGCGGAGACGCGAGAAGGGGCCACAGCACCCGTGCGGATGCAGTGGCCCCTTCTGAAAGAGCGAGCGCGAACTCAGCGGCGACCGAGTTGCGTGGTGATCTCGGTGACCTGGTTGTAGATCGAACGTCGCTCCTTCATGAGCTCGCTGATCTTCTTGTACGCGTACATGACCGTGGTGTGATCGCGGTTGCCGAAGAGCTGTCCGATCTTGGGCAGAGACAGGCTCGTGCGCTCCCGACACAGATACATGGCGATCTGCCGTGACGTGGCGATCTGCTGCGATCTGCTCGAGCCGTACAGGTCGTCGACCGTCAGCTTGAAGTACTGCGCGGTGGCGGTGATGATGTCGGTCGGCGAGATGATGTTGTCCTCGGCCGTGTCGATGATGTCGCGCAGCACGGTCTGAGCCAGCGAGATGTCGAGCGCCGAGCGGTTCAGGCTCGCGAACGCGGACACGCGGATGAGCGCACCTTCGAGCTCTCGGATGTTCGAGGAGACCACCGTGGCGATGTACTCGAGGACTTCGTCGGGAATGTGCAGCGCCTCGCTCTGGGCCTTCTTGCGGAGGATGGCGATGCGGGTCTCGAGGTCGGGAGCCTGGACGTCGAGGATCAGACCCCACTCGAACCGGCTGCGCATCCTGTCCT
>NZ_JAGGPD010000251.1 GCF_018613995.1 Microbacterium sp. ISL-103
TCGAGCTGGCGGAGGCTCTCAAGGTGCTCGCCGACACCGCTCGCGCAGGCAGGGCGACACCGGCAGATCTGGCGGGGGGAACGTTCTCGATCTCGAACATCGGCGTCTTCGGTGTCGATGCGGGAACACCGATCCTGCCGCCGGGGCAGTCGGGCATCCTCGCCGTGGGGGCTGTGCGTCGGCAGCCTTGGGAATTCCGCGGCGAGATCGCCCTGCGTCAGATGATGACGCTGAGCCTCTCATTCGACCACCGCCTCGTCGACGGCGCCGAGGCGTCGCGATTCGTGAAGGACGTCGCAGATGTCCTGGAGCAGCCGGGGCGCGCGATGCTGCTCAGGTAGTCGCGCGGAGCGCTGATTCCGCCATCGCGACGAGCACTGTCGCGGTGGCGGAACGGCGTCGGGCTGCCGCCCGCGTGCTGTGCGGGGTGGAGTTGATCAGTCCGAAGCAGGCCTGTACGCGCAGGCGCAGCTCGTCGGCATCGGCCTCGACGAGAGGCGCGAGAGTGCTGATCCAGAGTTCGATGTACGCGCGCTGCAGCCGGCGCACCTCGGAGTGGTCGCGGGCGTCGAGATGGGCGACATCGCGGTCGTGCACGCGGATCACGTCGGCGTGGCCGAGCGCGAACTCGACGTGGAACTCGATGAGCGCGTGCATCCGTGCGCCCGGGGTCGAGCCCTCCGTGGCGACGCGCGTGCCACCCGTGACGAGGTCGTCGCTCACCTGAACGAGCACGGCGCCGAGCAGCGCCTGTTTGCCGGCGAAATGACGGTAGACCGCAGGCCCGGAGACGCCCACGGCGGCCCCGATGTCTTCGAGACTGACCCCGTTGTACCCGCTCTCGGCGAACAATCGGGCGGCCTCTCGGAGGATCGCGTCCGAGCGCTCTGCCTTGGCGCGATCTCGCGCGGTGACGGGGCTTGTCATCTCAGTTAATCCTCGCTAACCTGATGCCATCGGTTAGTGAACACTAACCGAGAATGCATGCACTGCGCCAGGGCGATGTCGCCCGCGCTCCGTGAGTCGAGGAGGACGTCACGATGCCCGCAACTCAGCAGTCCCTCGCGGCGGAACTGCGTGACCGCATCGCCGTCGCCGCGCAGGGAGGACCGATCGCCTCGCGCGAGCGTCATGTCGCGCGAGGAAAGCTCCTTCCGCGCGACCGGGTGGTCCGGCTCCTCGACGAGGGGAGTCCCTTCGTCGAGATCGCTCCGCTGGCCGCCGACGGCCTGTACGGAGGAGACGCACCGGCGGCGGGAGTGATCGCCGGAATCGGACTCGTCCACGGCCGCCATGTGATGGTCGTGTGCAACGACGCGACCGTGAAGGGGGGCACCTACTTCCCCCTCACTGTCAAGAAACATCTGCGCGCACAGGAGATCGCGCTCGAGAACAGACTGCCGTGCCTCTATCTCGTCGACTCGGGCGGCGCCTTCCTTCCCAAGCAGGACGAGGTGTTCCCCGACCGCGAGCACTTCGGACGCATCTTCTTCAACCAGGCGAGGATGTCGGCTGAGGGCATCCCTCAGCTCGCCGCCGTGCTCGGCTCCTGCACGGCGGGTGGCGCGTACGTTCCGGCCATGAGCGACGAGACGGTCATCGTCCGCGACCAGGGCACGGTCTTCCTCGGCGGACCTCCTCTCGTCAAGGCGGCGATCGGCGAGATCGTCTCAGCGGAGGAACTCGGCGGCGGTGAGATGCACGCGCGACGCAGCGGCGTCGTGGACCACCTCGCCGAAGACGACGAGCATGCGCTCGAGATCCTGCGCGACATCGTCGCCACACTGCCCGCCCCGCTTCCACCGGCCTGGGAGGTTCACGACAGTCGTGACCCGTCGGAGTCGGGATCGCTCTACGACGTCGTCCCCGTCGACGTCAATGCGGCCTACGACGTGCATGAGGTCATCGTGAGGCTGGTCGACGGCGACACCTTCCGTGAATTCAAGGCCGAGTACGGCACCACTCTCGTCACGGGCTTCGCACGGCTGCACGGACACCCGGCCGGGATCGTGGCGAACAACGGCGTTCTGTTCAGCGAATCCGCCCTGAAAGGTGCGCACTTCATCGAACTCTGCGATCAGCGGGGAGTCCCTCTGATCTTCCTGCAGAACATCTCGGGATTCATGGTCGGTTCGGATGCCGAGGCCGGGGGCATCGCGAAGGACGGGGCGAAGATGGTCACCGCCGTCGCCAGCACGAGAGTGCCCAAGCTCACAGTGATCATCGGCGGGTCGTTCGGCGCGGGCAACTACTCGATGTGCGGTCGGGCGTATTCGCCGCGGTTCCTGTGGACGTGGCCTGCCAGTCGCATCTCGGTGATGGGCGGAGCCCAGGCGGCATCCGTGCTCGGCACCGTCAAGGACGACCAGCTCGCGGCGCGCGGAGAGACGTGGAGCGCCGATGACCGTGCGACCTTCGAGAGGCCGATCCGTGACCAGTACGAGACCCAGGGCGAGCCGTACTACGCCACAGCCCGCCTGTGGGACGACGGCATCATCGACCCCGCCCAGACCCGCGACCTGCTGGGGCTCGCCCTCGACGTGGTCGCCCGCAGCCCGCTGACCGAGCCGCGGTTCGGCCTCTTCCGGATGTGACCCCCATGACAACGACCGACACCCCTCGCGAATTCGATGCCGTCCTCGTCGCCAACAGAGGCGAGATCGCCAGGCGCATCATCCGTACCCTGCGGCTGATGGGCATCCGCAGCATCGCCGTGTACAGCGATGCGGATGCCGATGCACCCCACGTGCGCGAGGCCGACGACGCCGTGCGGATCGGGGCGGCCCCGGCGGCGGAGTCGTATCTCGACATCGATGCCGTGATCGCGGCGGCGCGCGCCACCGGAGCACAGGCCGTCCATCCCGGTTACGGCTTCCTCTCTGAGAGCGTCGGGCTCGCCGAGGCGTGTGCCGAGAGCGGCATCGTCTTCATCGGCCCCTCGGTGAAGGCTCTCCAGATCATGGGCGACAAGGCCAAGGCGCGCGAGCACGTCGTGCGATCGGGTGTGCCGGTCGTCCCCGGCTTCGACGCCAGGGGCCTCTCCGACGCGGAGATCGCCGAGGAGGCGGCCGCTGTCGGGTTCCCCCTTCTGGTCAAGCCGAGTGCGGGTGGCGGCGGCAAAGGCATGGAAGTCGTCGAGTCGGCAGCGGGCCTCGAAGCCGCTCTCGCCTCGGCGCGACGTGTCGCGCGCTCGGCCTTCGGCGATGACTCACTGATCCTGGAGCGACTCATCCGGCGTCCGCGTCATATCGAGGTTCAGGTCTTCGGCGATGCCCACGGCTCGGTGATCACTCTGGGTGAGCGGGAGTGCACCCTGCAGCGCCGCCATCAGAAGGTCATCGAGGAGGCACCGTCGGCCGGTATCGCAGAGGCGACCAGGGCACGACTGCTCGATGCGGCGACGCAGGCCGCCGCGAGCGTGTCGTACGTCGGCGCCGGCACCGTGGAGTTCCTGCTCGACGCCGATGCGCCCGACCAGATCTTCTTCATCGAGATGAACACGCGTCTGCAGGTCGAGCATCCTGTCACCGAGGAGGTGACAGGACTCGACCTCGTCGCACTCCAGATCAGGGTCGCGGCCGGAGGACGGCTCGGCACCGCGCCGGCCGTGCACGGACATGCGGTCGAGGCTCGGGTCTACGCAGAGTCGCCCGAGCGCGGGTTCCTGCCGTCCACCGGTCGGATCCTGCTGTTCGATCCGCCGCCGGGCGTTCGGGTCGATGCGGCGGTCGAGACCGGCAGCGAGGTCACCGGCTTCTACGACCCGATGATCGCGAAGATCATCGCCGTCGCGGACGAGCGGAGCACAGCGTTGCGACGCCTGGACGAAGCGCTGAG
>NZ_JAGGPD010000009.1 GCF_018613995.1 Microbacterium sp. ISL-103
GCGCCCCCCGGCGCGGGTCGCCGAGCACGCGGGAAGATCGATCGGTCCCTGACCCGACCAGTCGGTCGCCAGGCGAGCGACCTCGAGGGTCTGCAGGCGCGTGAGGCTCACCCCGAACTCGCTGTCGACCACGAGCCGGATGATGCGGTTCCTGAGCGCGGCCGGGTTCGCGGCGAGCGCCGCGACGCTGACCGAGATGCCCGCCTCGGCATGCTCGACGATGTCCTCGATCGTCTCGTGGATCATCTCGTCGAACGCCTCGGCATCCTCCCGCAGCTGCTCAGCGGTGCGGGCGAGCGCCTCGGCGATCCCCGGTCCGAGCTCGGCCTCGAGCACGGGCAGCACACGGTCGCGCACGCGCACCCGGGCGAAGCGGTCCTGAGTGTTGTGCGGGTCGTCCCAGACCTCCAGACCGGATGCCTCGCAGAACGCACGCGTCGCCTGCCGGCGCACGCCGAGCAGCGGGCGCACCCATCTCAGGCCGTCATCGTCTTCGCGCACCGGCGCCATCCCCTGCAGGCTCGCCGCACCGGAGCCGCGTGCGAGCCCGAGCAGCACGGTCTCTGCCTGGTCGTCGAGCGTGTGCCCGAGAAGCACGGCCGCAGCACCGGCATCCGCAGCGGCGTCCTTCAGCACCCGGTACCGGGCATCGCGCGCCGCGGCCTCCGGGCCGCCCTCGCCTGCGACGTCCACCCGGGCCACGAGCCCCTCGAGTCCGAGTGTCGTGGCCGCGTGTGCCGCGCGAGCGGCGACGGCATCCGAACCGTCCTGCAGCCCGTGGTCGACCGAGAGCGTCGCCACCCGGAGCCCGAGCTTGGGTGCTTCGAACGCGGTCGCCGCGGCGAGCGCGAGCGAGTCCGCTCCTCCGGAGAGGGCGACCACGACGGCCGACCCCTCGGGCAGGTCGGCGAGCGCTGTGCGCACGGCGAGGCGGATCTCGGCGATGGCGGGTGAGAGCGAGGGCACAGCTCCACGGTAGATCACGATGAAGGATCGCCGTGCGGCGGTCGCGCGCGCAGCACACCTGGGCCTAATCTGACGCCGTGGCAGATCACCCAGTGCGCGTGCGGGCCGAGCGGTTCCGCACCGAGCGGTTCAAGGCGTTCGTCGATGCGGTCGTGGCCATCGCGATGACGCTGCTGATCCTTCCGCTGATGGAGTCGGTGTCGGAGGCCGCGTCGAACAGACTCAGCACGGCCGAGTTCTTCACCGAGCACTCGGGTCAGCTGCTGAGCTTCGGACTCAGCTTCGTGCTCATCGCGACCTTCTGGCTCGGACACCACCGCCAGTATCGCGACGTGGAGTGGATCACGACACCGCTGCTCTGGATCAACATCGCCTGGATGGCGACGATCGTCTGGCTGCCTGTTCCGACCGCGATGATCGGCCAGATGGACACCGATGTGCTGCAGCCCGTCGTCTACATCGGCACGCTCATCCTCACGCAGGTCACGACCCTCGCCGGCGGGCTGTACCTGCTGCGGCACCAGGATTTCACGACCATGCCTGCCGACACCATCCGCGAAGGGGTCGTCGGCGATGTCGCGGCGATCATCCTCTTCCTCGTTGCTCTCGCGATCTCCGTATCGATACCTCCCTACGGATACTCGGCGCTGCTGATCCTTCTCCTGAGCGGCGCCGTCTCGAAGCTCCTGAACCGCGCGTCGCGGCGTCTGGGGCGCTCCGTCGGCCGCGGGTAGGCTAGTGCGCGGCATCCAACCGTCTTTTCTGAGGAGCACACGCATGGGCGCACACGACGCCGTCATCGAGATCCCGCGCGGCAGCCGCGTGAAGTACGAGGTCGACCACGAGACCGGACGAGTGCACCTCGACCGCGTGCTCTACACGACCTTCGGGTACCCGGCCGACTACGGCTACTTCGACAACACCCTCGGCGAGGACGGCGACCCGCTCGACGTGCTCGTGCTTCTCGACCACGCCATCTACCCGGGTGTCGTCGTCGAGGTGCGCCCCGTCGCCGTGCTCAAGATGAGCGACGAGGCCGGTGGCGACGACAAGCTCGTGGCCGTGCTGTCGAAGGACCCCCGGTGGGCCCACATCCAGGACATCGACGACATCGCCGAGTACACGAAGAAGGAGATCTCGCACTTCTTCGAGCACTACAAGGACCTCGAGCCCAACAAGTGGGTCAAGGTCGACGAGTGGGGCGATGCCGCTGAGGCGCAGCGCATCCTCGACGAGGCGATCGTCCGTTTCGGCGAGCAGGGTCACTGACCCTGCATCCGCCCGGTCTCTGAGACCGACGAAGAAGACCCCCGGTTCCGCTCNNCGCTCAGACCGAGACGCCCTTGCCCGCCATGAAGTTGATCGGGTTCGTGTACCCGCCGTTGATGTAGACCTCGAAGTGCAGGTGGCATCCGAACGAGCCGCCGGTGTTTCCCGCGTAGGCGATGACCTGGCCGGCTTCGACCCACTGACCGCTGCGCACCGCATAGCCGCCGGGCTTGATGTGCGCGTATCCGGTGGCGACTCCCCCGCCGTGCTGGATGCGGATGTAGTTGCCGTAGCCGCCGTTGTAGAACGCGGCGTCGACCGTGCCGGAGTGCGCGGCGTAGATCGCCGCACCGCAGCCGTTCGCGAGGTCGACCCCATAGTGGTAGCTCGACGAGCAACCGCCGGAGTCGCAGATCGGGGTGCGGGGGCCGTAGCCGGAGCTGCGGTGGCCACCGTGCGGACGCACCCAGCCTCCGCGGCCGGGGCTTCCGCCGCCGCCGCTGTTGCCGCCCGCGTTGGCGGCGGCCTCTGCAGCCTCGCGACGCTTGCGCTCCTCTTCGGCCTTGCGCACACCCTCCTTGTAGCTGGCGACCGTGGTGGCCGTCTTGCTCTTGAGGGCGGCGAGCTGCGCCTCCATGGTGGCGAGGTTGGCGGACTGCTCGTCGAGAGCGGCCTGCGCGGCGTCGGCAGCGGCCTGCGCCTCGATCATCTTCTGCTCGGCGACCTGCTGCAGGCGATCGCGCTCGGTGCGGGCGACGACGGCCTGGTCGCTCAGCGACTGGGCCGAGTTGCGTGCCGCGACCGCGTTGTCGTACACCGACTGGTTGTACTCGAGCAGCTTGTCCATCGTGCCCAGGCGCGACAGCAGCTCGTCGGCGTTCTCGGCGGAGCCTGCGAAGAACAGTTCGAGCGAGGTGTCGTCGCCACCGTTGCGATACAGCTGCGCGGCGACCTGGCCTGCCTTCTTGGCGGCTTCGTCGGCGATCGCGGCCTGGGCATCGGCCTGCGTCTGCAGCTCCTCCGCAGTGCGGATGGCGTCGAAGAACTCCTGCTGCGCGACGTAGTAGGCGTCCGAGGCGACCTGCGCCTGAGCCTGCGTGTCGGCGACCTTCTGCGTGAGGCTCTGGATGAGCCCCTCGATGCGCGTGACCTCGTTGGCCTTCGCGGCCTCGTTCTTCATGGCGTTCTGGACGTCGTCCCAGCTCGGGTACGACGCGGCGTAGGCGGCCGTGACACCCGAGGTGACACCGAAGGCACTGAGCGCGACGACGCTGAGGGCGCCGAGACTGATGGCGCTGCGGCGCGTCAGAGAGCCCTTCTGCCAGAAGGCGCGGCTCTCGGCGGGCGTGGGTGCGCAGCCGCAATCGTCGGACGCCGCCGAGGCAGCATCCAGCGTGGAGTGCTTGTCGTTCACACGGCCCCTTCCGCCGGATTCACAAATGCCACACTAACAACTTCTTTCACATCCGCACCAGGCGGCGGACAGCGTCAGACAGCACAGCGATACGAGTCCATCGTCCTCCTGAACACGCCCGGGAGGCAGCAGGCTCGCCCTCGATTCGCGTTTTGCTCGAATCTTCCCTTATGCTTGAGCGTCGGCAAGGAAGTCCCCCGGGACAGACTTCGGCCCCATCGTTTAGCGGCCTAGGACGCCGCCCTTTCACGGCGGTAGCACGGGTTCGAATCCCGTTGGGGTCACTCCTTCCGGTACAATTGAAAACAAGTATGGCCCTGTAGCGCAGTTGGTTAGCGTGCCGCCCTGTCACGGCGGAGGTCGCGGGTTCAAGTCCCGTCAGGGTCGCTCTAAGCGACGGGCCCTTTTCTCCGAAGAGGGCCTTTCGTCTAGGTGCGGCAGGTTTTGCCGGTCGCACGGCTCTGTAGCTCAGTTGGTAGAGCGCACGACTGAAAATCGTGAGGTCACGGGATCGACGCCCGTCGGAGCCACAGGGTGATCATTACAGTCACCTTAGGAACCCTCGCCTAGCTTCTACATGGCGGGGGTTTCCGCTTTTCCCGGTGAGATCTCCCGGACGATTCACTCCGGCAGGACGACTCGGATCTGCTCGGCGATCGCGTCGACGACCTCGTCCACCGACAGGCGTGCGTTCACTGACGCGGCCATCGTCACGAACATGACGGCCGACACGACCCGAGCCCGCGCACGTGCTGCATCGTCGTCTGCATCCCCCACTCGAGCGATGACCTCCGCCACGAGCTCCTCGGTCCGCGCAGTGAGCGTCAGCGCCTCGTGATGATGAGGCTCCTCGAAGTCACCGAACACGATCTCCCGCAGGTACGTCCGCCCATTGTCGATCTGCTTGCGGTTGCATTCGACGACCGGTCGCACGACGGCCAGCACGCCCTCGAGCATGTCCGCAGCATCCGCGGAGTCGGTCCGCCCCTGCTCGATCGCCTCCGCGTACATCGAGTTCTGCACGAGCAGCAGGAGCTCGCCTTTGGTCTTGGCATAGAGGAAGAGGGTTCCGGTGCCGATGTCCGCTCGATCGGCGATCTCCTGGGTCGTCACGTCATCGACGCCGCGCCCTGCGAACAGAGACCCGGCGGCCGCCATGATGCGCTGGAGCTTGTCCTGCTTGTTGCGCTCGCGCCGCCCGAGCGGTCTGACGTCAGAAGACATGATGGGCTCCGGGGAATAAATAGTGATCAAACTCAATTATGAGAATAGTCACTACTAAGGGGATTCGGAATGGTTTCCCCATTGTTCCATGGCCACCCCGGCCTCATCGGGTGCGGCCCTCACCCACCCCAGAGAAAGAATCCCATGCCCTCTCTCAACGGAGCAGTCGTCCTCGTCACCGGCGCGAACGGCGGCATCGGCACGCACTTCGTGCGCGACGCCCTCGCCCGTGGCGCCGCCAAGGTCTACGCATCCGCTCGCACTCCCCGCGAGTGGGATGACGAGCGCATCGTGCCGCTCACGCTGGATGTGACCGATCCGGCCTCGATCGCCGCAGCCGTGACCGCGGCTCCCGATGTCACGGTGCTCATCAACAATGCCGGTGCGTCGGTGTCGAGTCCCGGCATCCTGTCGCACAGCGATGAGGAGATCCGCTCGAACGTCGAGACCAACTTCCTCGGACCGCTGTTCATCGCACGCGCCTTCGCCCCGATCCTCTCGGCGACGCCCGGGTCGGCGATCATCGACATCCACTCGGGACTCAGCTGGTACGCCGTCGCCGGCATCTACAGCGCGACGAAGGCCGCCCTGTGGTCGGCCACGAACTCGCTGCGCATCGAGCTGGCTCCGGCCGGCGTGCACGTCGTCGGCGTGCACGTGGGTTACGTCGACACGGCCATGGCCGCGAACGTCACCGACCCCAAGCTCGACCCGGCTGTTCTCGTGACCAAGGTCCTGGATGCGACCGAGTCCGGCGAATACGAGGTACTTGCCGACGACACCTCCGTGCAGCTCAAAGCCGCACTGAGCGCTCCACTCGAGGCGCTCTACCCGCAGCTCGCCCGCGGCGCGGAGTAACCGCTACGGCGAAGGCCCCGTGAGTGATCCGATCACTCACGGGGCCTTCGCCTTTCCGGATCCGCTGCAGCGGACCTCGCGCTCAGGGGTTCGCGATGACGGCTTTCCCCCGGATGCCGCCCTTCGCGAGCGACTCGATGCCGGCGACGGTCTCGTCGAACGGGAAGACGCGTCCGACGATCGGACGGAGCACCCCGTCATCGACGAGCGCGGCGATCTCTCGCAGCTGATCTCCACTCGCCCGCATGAAGAGGAACGTGTAGTCCACATCGAGCCGTCGCGCCTGTGACCGGATCTTGCGGCTGAGCGCTGTGATGGCGAGACGGAGGATCGGATGGAGCCCCGCTGCACGGGCGAAATCAGGCGGCGGCGGACCGGAGATGCCGACCGCCTGTCCTCCCGGGCGGAGAACGCGCAGGGACTTCTCGAGGTTCTCGCCTCCGAGACTGTCGAGAACGAAGTCGTACCCGCTCAGCAGCTCTTCGAAGTCCTGAGTCCGATAGTCGATGACCCGGTCAGCGCCGAGCAGCCTGACGAATTCGGCGTTCGCCGCGCTGGCGGTGGTGGCGACCTCAGCACCGAGGTGCTTGGCGAGCTGGATCGCGATCGATCCGACCCCGCCGGCGCCCGCGTGGATCAGGACCTTCTGCCCGGGTCGGACGCCGCCGAGCTCCACCAGTGCCTGCCAGGCTGTCAGGGCCACGAGCGGCAGAGACCCCGCCTCCTCCATCGCGATGGAGGTCGGCTTGAGCGCGACGTCGCTCTCGTCGATCGCGATCCGCTCGGCGAACGTGCCGATGCGCTGATCGCGCGGACGCGCGTACACCTCGTCTCCCGCCTTGAAGCGGCGCACCCCCGCGCCGACCCGGATCACGGTGCCGGCGACGTCATGGCCGAGGATGATCGGCAGGCGGTACGGCAGGATCGCCTGGAACTCGCCGATCCGGATCTTCTCATCGAGCTGGTTCAGCCCCGCAGCCTGAACGCGCACGAGAACATCGTTCTCACCGACGACGGGCTCAGGCATGTCCGCCTCGTGGACGGCGGTCTTGTACTTCGACAGGACGAACGCTCTCATCACGACCCCACCGCAGCCTGGTCATCGGTGAGAAACTTCACCGCGACGGGCACGAACTTCTCCCAGTACTGGAAGATGCCGCCGTGGCCCGAGTTCGGATAGATGATGAGCTCGCTGCCGGCGATCCGCGCATGCAGATCGTGCGACAGGACCGAGGGCACCATCCGGTCGTTGTCGCCGTTGGCGATCAGTGTCGGCCCCGTGATGACTGAGAGGTCGGCGGGGGTCGATCGCCCGAACTTCGCGATCGCCTTCAGCTGCGTCTGGAACGCGGGGAGCCTGATGTCCGCGTCCCGGTCGATGCTCCGTTCCTTGAGACGGTTCACGAACGCCTTCGCGGCCCGCTTGCCCGCGGCGTCCCGGTTGAAGAACAGGAACTCCTTCGGGTCGGATCGGGTCAGCGTCGCCCGAAGCACATCCCAGTAGGTGGTGCCGATGACCTTGTCCATGTCCTTCCCGCCGCGCGGGCCCGTGCCGGTGAGAACCAGCTTGCGCACGAGCGACGGATGCTTCACGACCAGATCCTGCGCGATCATGCCGCCCATCGAGAACGAGAAGACGTCGATCGGGATGCGGGGTGATTCGCTGGCCATGGGGTCCTCCGGACGCTTGCCGAGAAATACGACTGAACTCTATTATGAGCGCACTCAGTTTGCGCGTCAAGATGCAATCGCGGCAGGGAGACGCGCACGGCGATCCATGGACGATACTCAGCCCGAAGCATGCAACCGCAAGTAAAATATCGGTATGGGAATAGAGCAACCCGCCGCGTCTGGGGCGCAGCGGAACCTGGGGCCGGAAGAGCTCTTCCGCCGTCTTGCGACGTCGATCGCGGATGGCACGTATGCACCCGGGGCGAAGCTGAGCGACAAGGCCATCGCCGACGACCTCGGCGTCACCCGCACCCCCGTGCGCGAGGCCGTTCAGCGGCTTGCGCGAGCGGGACTCATGGAAGTGCACGCGAACCGCTATTCGATGGTCACCGACATCACCGACGAACGGTCGCGGATCACCCGGGAGTTCGCGGCATCCCAGGGCGGCGAGATCATCCGCGAGGCAGCCCTCGCGCTGTCCGAGCAGGATCTGCGCGTCGCGTGCGAACTGATCCGCGATGCGATCGAGTCGGTCGAATCCGGAGAGGGATGGATCGAGGCTCATGTCGAGCTCTTCGAGTTCCTCACGGATCGGGCATTGAACGACCTGTATCGCCTGATGCTGAGCGACTTCTGGTACCTGGTGTTCCGCGACCTCTATCTCGGCGAACCGCGGGTCGACACGAAGGAGTCGCTCGAGGAGCTCGAGTCGGCGATGAGAGCTCGCAGCGCGAATGCCGGCGTCAAGGCCGTGCGGCGGATGCTCTCGCTCAAGTAGCGATCGCCCGAGGAGTGATTCCGGTCCTCCCGCGCCCGAACGGGGAGGACCGGAGCAGCCGATGAGAAGGTCCGCATGCGCACCCACCCCCAAGTGGGCACTCAAGACCGAGAGAACTCGAGGCACCGTCTGGTTCGACCGACGGAGAGCGGCGTGAAGCGGCTCGTCGTGTTCTCAGCGTAGGTCGGGAGCCTTCCCGGACGCCCATCGGGGCCTGACCATTGACTCGCAGGCACCTCGACTGCTAGGTCGTCTCCTGGCGGACGATGCCCCCGACCCGACGATCAGTGGATCAGGCGATGCCCGTTCCACCCGTTCCCGATCTTCACTCGGGCGGTGAAGGCCGATCCGTTCCACGGGTAGATCCAGAGCACGCCGGCAGCGTCGCGCGCGATGAGATCGGCGAAGCCGTCACCGGTGTAGTCGACGCCTCCGCTGAGGATGGACATCCCGCTCCATCCGTTCCCCACCTGCACGGGAGCGGCGAATCCGGCGCCCGTCCCCGAATACAGGAAGAGCTTTCCGCTCGTGTCGCGGGCCATGACGTCGCCGATCCCGTCACGTCCGAAGTCGCCGGCGACGATCATGTCCTTGTCTCCCCAGCCCTGCTCCACGAGGATGGCCGAGGTGAAGCCGCCGGCTCCGTTGCCCGGATAGACCAGAAGCGCGCCGTCCGCCCTGACGACGACCAGGTCTGCGCGTCCGTCGTTGTTGAAGTCGGCGCCGCCTGCGAGAAGACGGATACTGTCCCACCCTCCCCCGATGCGCGACGACACGAAGCCGTTCGCGCCGTTACCGCGATAGAACCACAGCGCACCGTCGGTGCGGACGGCCATGAAGTCTCCCCGACCATCGCCGTTGTAGTCGCCGTGGATGAGCGCTCGCGTGGTCTCCCACCCGCCCCCGAGCACCGCTGCCCTCCAAGCGCCGCTGCCGCTGCCGTAGCCGTTCCCGTTGTAGACGGTCATGCGTCCTGCGGTCGACACTGCGAGGATGTCGGGATTGCCGTCACGGTTGACGTCGGCGTTGACGGGTCGTTCCGGCCGCAGCTTGAGCGGCGTGAGCGCCGCCACGTTTCCCTGACCGCAGGCGAAGTACGCGTTGGTGAGGTTCACACCGTTGTTGTACATCTCGAAGTGGAGGTGAGGCCCGGTGCTGTTGCCCGTGCTGCCCACACGGCCGAGCAGAGCCCCCTGCGGCACCGACGCCCCGACCTTCAGCGTGACGGAGCCGAAGACCAGGTGGCCGTACCTCGTGGTCAGGCCGCCCGGGTGGGTGATGACGACCTGCGAGCCGTATCCGGTCGTCGCGTTCGAGTTGACAGCCGTCGTCACGGTGCCGGCCGATGCCGCGTAGACGCTCGCATTGCTGTTCATGTTGATGTCGACGCCCTGGTGCGTCGGTCGGCTTCCCGCCGGGCATCCGTTGACGATGTCCGACACGCGACCGCTGACCGGTGTGACGAACAGCTCATCCGCAGCCTCGGCAGCAGGGGGCGAGACGAGCATCCCCCCGACGACCGCGATCGCCGCGATGACTCCTGCGAGCAGGCGGGACGAGCGATGTGCAGAAGGCCCCGAGCGGCGATTCGATTGGTTCATGAGTACAAACGTATGGAAAGACTCGTGATCCGCAAACATCCGCCTGCATGGATACGCTCGAATCATGCTCGACACGCTCACAGGATTCGCCGTCGTCGGCGTCGCGATCGCTCTGGGATACGTGCTCGGCAGGATAGATCTGCTCGGTCCTCATGCGCGACACGTGCTCGGCCGACTCATCTTCTTCGTCCTCTCCCCCTTCCTCCTCTTCACCGTGCTGGCGCAGGCGGACGCGAAGATGCTGTTCTCGGCGCTGCTGCCGGTCTCGGCCATCGCCGCAGTCACGATCATCGCCGTCTACACGCTCGTGGCGCGGCTGTGGTGGAAGCGTCCCGTCGGTGAGACGGTGATCGGCGCGCTGTCGGCCGGTCAGGTCAACTCGAACAACATCGGCATCCCGCTCTCGCTCTATCTGCTCGGCAGCGCCGCGTATCCCGCCCCCGTGATCCTCATGCAGCTGCTGGTGTTCACTCCGATCTCGCTGACGATCCTCGATGCCGTGACGAGCGACAGGGTGTCGCTGCGCAGAACACTGGTGCGCACGGCGACGAACCCGATCATCATCGCCTCGGCGCTCGGCACACTGATCTCGGTGCTCGGCATCGCTGTGCCCCCGATCGTCATGCAGCCCGCTCAGCTGATCGCCGACGCCGCAGTGCCGGTGCTGCTCATCAGCTACGGCATCTCGCTGCACGGGCAACGGGTGCTGGGCGCCACCGGGCATCGTCGCGACATCATCCTCGCGACCGTGCTCAAGCTCGTCGCCATGCCGGCGATCGCCTGGGTCGTCGCCGAGTTCGTGTTCGGGATGTCACCTGCCGAGGTGCTGATCGTCGTGATCCTCGCGGCGCTGCCGACCGCGCAGAACGTCTTCAACTACTCGCAGCGGTACGACATCGGCGAGACGATCTCGCGCGACACGGTCTTCCTCACCACCCTCGGCTGCCTGCCGGTGCTGATCCTGATCATGGTGCTGCTGGGCTGAGAGCAGCGCCTCGTGCAGAGCCACGCTCATCGGTCAGCACCAGCGGCAGGTCGCGCATCACGACGACGCTGTCGAAGACAGCCGATCCCTGCGGCAGTGCGTCGAAGAAGGACGACCGCAGGTGATGGAGCCGCGCGGCCTCGACCTTCCACTCGGTGCTCGAGAGGGCGACGGGTTCGACGCGGCGACCGTCTCGAGTCCGCGACCAGCCGACCCGGCCCGCGCGATAGAAGTCCGACGCCTGCTGCAGCGATGCGAAGACACGGGAAGACCACTCCCCCTCATCGACCTCGACATCCACCTCGAGGGTGTGCGGCCCCGCCTGCATCGAGACCGCATAGCGATCGCCGGACTCGTCGACGCGGAACCGCGCTTTTCGATGCACCCCGGGAAAGAGCCGACCGCCCCACAGCACCGGATGCCAGGCTGAACTGTGCCTCTCGAAGATGAACACGCCTCGCTCGACGCCGTCCGCTCCGTCGCGCTCGACGGCCATGCGGTGGGCGGCGTTCTCGGAGCGGAGCCCCCAGCGGCGACTGATCCACGAGGGCCGGATCGCCTCCAGCCCGAGAACACAGACCCCGGCGAGCGCGGAGCCGTCGATGAGCTGGGGGCGGAAGCCGTCGGGGAGCAACGAGGCGGCGACCGTCGGGTCTATCCGATAGCTGATCAGCAGTCGCCTGCGGAGCTGTGCCCTGACATCGCGGATGATGGCCATATCGCGAATATAGCACTGTAGCTAAATTACTCCAAGGGTCATCTGCGCACCGCCATGAGCCCGTAGGTTGGAGTCGTGGACAACCCGCTGTTCTTCATCGCGCTGATCGGCGCCGTCATCGTGGTGGCCATCTTCCTGCCGCGCTGGATCCGCCGATCGAGCCGGTCTGCGAGCGGCCGTGCGAGCGGACGATTCGTCGACAGCCGGCTCGCCGAGATCCTCGATGTGCTCGGGGCGACGCTCGTGCTGCGCGCATCGGAGGGCGCGGCACGGGAGATCGTCGACAGCGTCGTGCTGCAGCAGCCGCGACGCTTCACCGTGCTCTCCGACGGCGGCTACGGCATCCGCTTCATAGAACCCGACGACTCACTGGTGCGCCTCGTCGAGACGGCAGACGGAACCAGGATCCAGGTCGAGCGATTCTGCGAGTACCTCGGGAAGCCGAACACGTCTCCCGCCTGGGCGGACCTCCGCTCCCTCGTCGCTGCCGCAGCCTCCGCCCAAGGGGTGTCGGTCGAGGCGGGACCGCCCGTCCACCACCGACGCGACCCGCAGTCCGGGATCTGGATGCTCGACGAGGCGACACCCTGAGCGTCACGCCGATATGCGATCAGCGGCTGACGAGATCGGGTGCACATCTCACAGCAGTCGCAACTAGGCTGTGGTATTGCCAACGACGCCCCGGCTCGCCCGCAGCCGGAAGTGCGACGGCTCCATCCTCATCACAGTTCTCAGTCCCTGTGACCTGCGCCGGAAAGGCTGACCATGAGTGAATCCCCCGAGAACGACCGGACACCCGACTTCTTCGACAAGCTGATCGAGGAGACGCCGCGCGAGCAGCCGCGAGAGCAGTCCGGCTTCACCGCCTCGTTCCGCGGCTACGACAAGGCCGAGGTCGATTCCGCCCTCAGCGCGCTCCGCAACCAGCTGCAGCAGGCGAAGGCAGACCTCGCCGAGACCGAGGCCCGTCACGAAGACGCCGTCGAGTCGCTGCGCGAAGAGGAGCGGATCGCCCGTGAGGAGCTCGAGGCCGAGCTCACGACCGTCAGGGCCAAGGCCGCCGAGACCGAGCAGCAGGTCGCGACCCTCACGAACGAACTCGTCGACACCCCGCGCGCCGACGGCCAGGAGGCCCCGTCGCGCGAGCAGTTCGAAGCCATCCTGCGCGTCGCCGAGGAGCAGGCCAACGTCCTGATCCAGAACGCCGCCGTGCAGGCCGACCGGCTGATGGCGGCCGCCCGCGAAGAGGTCACGACCCAGCGCTCCGAGGCAGACGCCGACGTGACCCGGATCATCGCGCACGCTCAGCACGACGCCGACCAGGTTCGCCTCAAGATCGACACGGAGTACACGGCGCACGAGGCCACGCTCGAGCGAGAGGCCGCCCACGCCGCCGAGAGGGTTCACCAGGCGACGCAGGAGGCCACTGCCATCCGCACCGAGGCCGAGAAGGGCGCCGCCGCGCTGCGTTCCCTCGTCACTCGCGAGACGACCCAGCTGCGCTCCGACGCCGAGCGCGAGGTCCGCGAGATGAACGCTCGCGTCCTCGAGTTCGAAGAGACCCTGACCCGCCGTCAGGACGACGCCCAGCAGGAGTTCCTCGTGCTGCACAACCAGGCCGTGGCACACGCCGAGCGCATCACCACCGACGCCAACGAGCAGGTCGCCGCGTCTCTCGAGCACGCGCAGCGGATCTCGGCGAAGGCCGACGACTACGAGCGCCTGATGCGCTCGCAGGCGCAGACGATCGAGGCGGATGCTCAGGTGCGTGCCCGCGACACCCTCGACCGCGCCCGTGTGAAGTCGCAGAAGATCGTCGACTCCGTCACCGGCCACACCTCCACAGTGCTGCGGGATGCCGAAGACCACGCCCGTCAGCTGCGCTGGCAGCAGCAGCAGCTCGCCAGCTTCATGGCCGAGGTGCGCGAGCTGATCCGCCCCGAGGGCATCTTCAGCGATGAGTCGACCGCTGTCGGAACCGTCGCCACCGTCTCCGGGGCCGACGACGATGAGGCAGACACCGACGCGGTCGACGCCGAGCTGATCGACGACGACGCCGACGACGCTGAGGAGCCCACCGAGGAGTTCCGCGGCGACGAGGCACTCGACGACGAGATCCTCGACGACGACGCCGAGACCATCGACGGCAAGATCACGATCGAGGTGGTCGAGGCCGACGACAGGTCGTCGCGCTGAGCATCCTCCGCTGACGCACGGCTATCGCTCGGGCGCCCAGCCGTGCACGCTGTACATATGACAGACAGCGTGATCGAGGTGCGGGACCTCCGCAAGGACTACGGCGGGTCCGCTGCCGTCGACGGCATCACCTTCGACATCCACCGAGGCGAGACGTTCGCCCTGCTGGGCCCGAACGGCGCCGGCAAGTCGACCACCATCGAGATCCTCGAGGGATATCGGCATCGCACCTCGGGCGACGTGCGAGTGCTGGGCGTCGACCCTCAGCGCGGCGGTCTCGAGTGGAAGGCGCGCCTCGGCATCGTGCTGCAGTCCACGGGCGAGGCAGGCAACTTCACCGTGCGCGAGCTGCTGACCGAGTTCGCCGGCTATTACCCGAACCCCCGCGCGGTCGACGAGGTGATCGCGGCCGTCGGCCTCGAAGAGAAGCAGCGCGCGCGAGCGGGCCGGCTCTCCGGCGGTCAGCAGCGCCGACTCGACGTCGCCCTCGGGATCATCGGACGCCCTGAGCTCCTCTTCCTCGACGAGCCCACCACGGGCTTCGACCCCGAGGCCCGACGTCAGTTCTGGGGACTCATCCACAGGCTCAAGGCGGAGGGAACCAGCATCCTTCTCACCACCCACTACCTCGACGAGGCGGCCCGGCTCGGTGATCGCGCCGCCGTGATCACGAACGGGCGCATCGTCGCGATCGGGCCGATCGACGAGATCGGCGGCCCTGATGCGCGAACCCCCATGGTCCGCTGGCTGGATGCCGAAGGGGTGCGTCACGAGAAGCGCACCACGACCCCGGGGGCGGTCGTCGCCGAGCTCCAACGCGCGAGCGGCGAGCCCGACGGCCTCGAAGTCGTGCGCCCCACGCTCGAGGACATCTACCTCGGCCTCATCCGCGAGCACGGCGCTGCGGTCGATCCCGACCCGACATCCGGCGGTGTGCGCGCAGACATCAAGGAGCCGGCATGACCTCCG
>NZ_JAGGPD010000252.1 GCF_018613995.1 Microbacterium sp. ISL-103
GCCTGGGGGTCGGGCGGCACGGCATCGCCCGAACCCGCGAACGAGATGCCGGTGCCGCCGGTCGTCGACAGGTTGGTCGTCGCGACTGCTGCCGTGCCGTCGCCGGGCACCGAGCCGAGCACGGCCGGATCCGCGCGGTAGTAGTGGAAATGATCGACGTGGTCCCAGGTCCACACGCCGCTGTCGACGATGTCGATGCCGTCGTCGGTCTGCGCGAACAGGTAGCGACCGTCGGTCGTCAGAGCGCTCGGGGAAGAGACCTCGCCGATGTCCGTCACGCTCTCGTCGAGCAGGTCCAGGTGGGTGACTGCGCCGTCGGCGTCGATCGACGTCAGCCCGAGCTGCGGCTCGGCCACCTCCTCCGCGCCGGCGACGGCGCCGTGTGCGTCATCTGAGGAATCACTGGACGCCCGGTCGACGGGTGCCGAGCTGCAGGCGACCAGCGAGACGGCGAGAGTGCCGGTGAGGGCCAAGAGGGTGATGCGAGAGCGCACGGGGTCCTTTCGTGTCGTGTGTCGTGTGTCGTGCGGGGTCGCGTCGTCGCGACGGAGGGTTCAGGCGCGTCGCGCCCGTGAGCCGAGAGAGTCGAACGCTGCCCGCGCCGCCCACGAGAGGCAGGCGAGCAGGATGGCGGATGCCGCCACCGATGCCCCCGCGGCCGTCGCCGCGTACCACGACGCGAGCAGACCGAAGAAGACCGCGGCGATGCCGAAGAGTGCGGCGAGCGCCATGCGGGTCGGGATGCGGGTGGTCCAGTGCCCTGCGGCGACGGCCGGAGCGAGCAGCAGGCCGACGACGAGCATCGATCCGACGGCCTGGTAGGAGGCGACGACGGCGAGGGTCACGAGTCCGACGAGCGCTGCCTGGGCGATCTGCGGGCGGAGCCCCAGCACCGACGCGATCCGTGCGTCGAGCGACAGCGCCACGAACGAGCGGTGGAGCATGGCGGCGGTGAGCAGTCCGAGGGCGGCTGCTGCGGCGAGCAGCACGAGGTCCGTCTCGCTGATCGCGAGGATGTCGCCGAAGAGGATCGCTGTCGCGTCGGTGGCGAAGCTGCCGGAGTGGGAGATGATGATGACCCCGAGCGCGAGCATCGAGACGAACAGCAGGCCGATGCTCGTGTCGTATGACAGTCGTGCTCGGCGCTGCAGCACGCCGATGCCGAGGCTCATCGCGATGGCGCTCAGTGCGCCGCCGACCAGCACAGGCAGCGAGAGCACGGTGGCGAGGGCGACGCCGGGGAGCATGCCGTGTGCCAGCGCTTCGCCGAGGAATGCCATGCCGCGGATGACCACCCAGGTGCCGACGACGGCGCAGAGCACCGCGACGAGTGCGCCGCCGAGCATCCCGCGTTGCAGGAAGTCGAGCGCGAAGGGGGCGAGCACGCCGGAGGTGTGGGAGGTCACGTTCAGTGAGCCTAGGGCTTTTTGAGAATGATTATCAAACTCATAAGATGAAGAGGTGCTCGACCTCCCCCTCGCCCCGCGTGCGACCGCTGCTCTCACCGATGTCCGGGGCTCGTTCGGCGACCGGGCGGCCCTCGCGGGCATCGATGTCTCGATCGCCGCCGGTGCGGTCACCGTCATCACCGGGCCGAACGGTGCCGGCAAGTCGACTCTTCTCGAGGTGCTCGGGGGCACACGGCCGGTGTCCTCCGGCATCCGCACGGTGCGGGGTGCTGTGGCGTTCGTGCCGCAGCGCGCCGCTATTCCTGACGGCCTCCCTGTGTCGGTGAGAGATGTGGTGCGTGTCGGCGCATGGGGTCGATTCGGACTGTGGCGACGCGCGGATGCCACAGCGCGCGAGTTCATCGAGAGATCGATGGATCGCCTCGAGATCCGCTCATTGGCGCGCGAGCCGTTCTCTTCGCTCTCCGGCGGACAGCAGCAGCGGGCCCTGTTGGCGCAGGGGCTGGCGCGCGATGCCGACCTTCTGCTGCTCGACGAGCCGACGACCGGCCTCGACGCGTCGAGCGCTCTTCGGATCCGCGCGGTGCTGCGCGAGGAGTCCGCACGCGGGGTCGCGGTCGTCTGCGTCTCGCACGACCCCGCCGTCATCGGCGATGCGGAGCACACGATCCCGCTTGTCGACGGTCGTGTGCGCGCCGAGGTGTGACCTGTCAGTGCGCCCGCGTCACTGACCGCCAGTCCGCCCGGCCTCGTCTGCGATGGAGGGCCACGCGGGGAAAGTGTCCGAGAACCTCCGCCACGCGGCGGGCCCGGCCGTGAGCTCGTCGTCTGTGACGGTCGCGTCGTCGAGCGCGGCCCGAAGTCCCGCGTGGTCGAGGTTCAGCCCCGTGACGGCGAGGTCCTGCACCGTCGACGCGTTCTCGATATCGGTGGAGAGGGGATCGATCCAGATGGCGGGGCCGACCTGGTCCCAGCGCGCGAGGATTCCGGTGCGGCTGGCCAGTCGGCAGAAACCCGCAGAACGCAGCACGGCCCCGTGGTCACCTGACGCGATGTCGTCCAGTGCGGTGCGCAGCCGCGCGGGGTGGAACGGGCGTGGCTGCTCGTAGCGCACGGTCGTGACCCGCGGGTCCGTCATGTGCGGGTCGTGCTCGTCGTTGAGAGAGCGGACCCATCCGGCCCGCTCCAGAAGCGGGGGCGCGAAGCGCGGCGAGGCGCGCAGAGCATGGAAGTCCTCGGCGGGACCCCGAGACAGTCGCACGCGGGCCGTCGGGTTGAGATGCGAGGCGAGCGCCATGAGCAATGACAGCTCACTGGTGGGCGTCGACTCCCAGTTCACGAAGGCGACGAGCGTGGCGCCCTCGATGTAGGAGACCGCCCGGCGGGCGCGGGACCCGAAGTCCCATCGGTCGTCACCATCGGGGGCGCCTGCGATGAGGGGTGCGCCGTCGCGGAGGTCGTCACC
>NZ_JAGGPD010000253.1 GCF_018613995.1 Microbacterium sp. ISL-103
GTCCTGGCCCTGTCCCTGGTCGTGGCCTGATCTCCTGATCGGGCACAACTTCGGAGCCGGGGCCGGACACACCGCAGAAACGACGGATGCCGCGGCGTGTCGGCCGCGGCATCCGAAGTTGTGCCCGTGAAAGCGGTGCCCGTGAAAGTTGTGCCCGTGAAAGTCGTGCCCGGTGAAAGGGCTGTCGGGCTGCAGGGCTGTCTCAGCCGCGCAGCGCCTCGCCGAGCTTGACCCGCGACCCCATGCGCAGCAGCGAGTTCTCGTAGATCTTCGCGCCGACCACGATCGCCGCGACGCAGCTGGCCAGCAGGATCACGAGGCTGAGCAGCGGCTCCCACCACTGCGCCTCACCCACGAACAGTCGCATGGGCATGCCGACCGGAGCAGAGAACGGCACGTACGACATGATCGTCAGCACCAGCGGGTTGTCGTTGAAGATGATCACGAGCACGTACGGCGCCATGATCAGCATCGTGATCGGGGTCGTCGTCGAACCGATGTCCTCCTGGCGGGAGACCATCGATGCGGCGGCCGCGAACAGGGCGGCGAGCAGGATGAAGCCGAAGAGGAAGAACACGGCGAACCAGATGATCGGGGCGCCGAGGGTCGACAGCACCTCGCGCTGCCCCGTCGCTATGAGCCCTATCGTCGCGACCGCGGCGAGAGCGAGGATCTGCCCCATCGCGAGGATCGTGTTGCCGATCACCTTGCCGGCGAGCAGGGTGCGCGCCGAGATGGTCGACAGCAGGATCTCGACGACGCGGGTCTGCTTCTCCTCCACCACGCTCTGCGCGATCGTGCCGCCGAAGGTCGCCGCCGCACCCATGAACACGATGCCGAAGGCGATCGCGATGAAGTAGCGCAGCAGTGGATTGGTGGTCGCGGGCTCGAGGATCTCGATCTCGGGCGCCTGCGAGAGCGCCGACACGAGACTGGTCGGTGCGTCCTTGAGCGCGACGACGGTGATGCCGGTCGGGCCGTCACCGGGGAGCACCGCGGCGTCGACCTTCTCTGCACGCAGCAGCTCTTCGGCCTCGGCCTGGTCGGTCACCTCGGTGATCTCGGTCGCAGGCAGGGCAGCGACGACGGATGCCGTCTCGGAGGTCACGGCCACGGGCATCGCGTCGGTGTTCTTGCTCGCGAAGCCTCCGATCACGATGCCGGCGAGGGCGATGAGCAGCAGCACGCCGGTGGAGATCAGGAAGGCCTTGCTGCGAAGCTTCGATCCGATCTCGCGTTCGGCGACGAGCCAGATCATCGACACCTGCGACGGCGAGCCGGAATTCTTCGGGGTGCTCACTGGATGACCTCCTTGAAGATCTGGGCGAGAGACGGGTGCTTGGGGGCGAAGCTGGCGACATCGCCGCGTTCGACGGCGGTGCGCAGCACGCGCTGGGCGGTGTCGGCGTCGTCGGCGTCGAACAGGGCGTAGCCGCCCTCGAAGTCGACGACGGTGACACCGGGTTCGGCGCGCAGCCATCCGGCATCTCCGGCGGAGACGAGCTCGTATCGGCTGCCGGCGTGCTGGGCGCGGAGTGCGTCGCGCGAGCCCGACGCACGGATGGTGCCGCCGGCGAGGATCACGAGGTCGTCGCAGAGGCGCTCGACGACATCGAGCTGGTGCGACGAGAAGAGGATCGATGCGCCCTTGGCGGCCGATGCCTGCAGCACCGAGGCGACGACGTCGACCGCGAGCGGGTCGAGACCCGAGAACGGCTCGTCGAGGATCAGCACCTCGGGGTCGTGCACGAGGGCTGCGGCGATCTGCGCGCGCTGCTGGTTGCCGAGCGACAGCGACTCGATCGTGTCGCCCAGGCGTTCCTCGAGTCCGAGCTCGGTGAGCAGCGCGGTGGCCCGTGCTTCGGCATCCGGCTTGCTGAAGCCGTGCAGCCGGGCGAGGTAGACGATCTGCTCGAGCACCTTCATCTTGGGATACAGGCCACGTTCCTCCGGCATGTACCCGAAGAGACGGCGGTCGGCACTGGTGAGCGGGATGCCGTCGAGCTCGACGCGTCCGCCGTCGGAGCCGAGCAGCCCGAGCACGATGCGCATGGTGGTGGTCTTGCCCGCGCCGTTTCCGCCGACGAAGCCGGTGAGACGCCCGGGACGCACCTCGAACGAGACGTCGTCGAGCACGAGTCGCGAGCCGTAGCTCTTGGTGATGCCGGCGAGTACCAGCTTTCCTGTGGTCATGCCCTCACGCTATTTCGGGGCTGTGCACCGAGGCATCCCCCCTGCGGCGGATCTGCTCGACGGATCTGCGCGGGCCCGAAGCAGCCGGCGTCCGCCGTGCGGGGGAGAGCGACTCCACAACTCCGGAGACCTCGGTCTCAGGTGAGGCGACACCACGGCGCGCCGGGAGTCTTCGCGCTGTTCTTCCGGAGTTGTGGAACCGGGACAGCGGTCAGCGCAGGAACAGGAACGAGAAGATGCCGATCGCGAACGGAGCGGTGGTGACCACGAACATCACGCCCACGATGATGCCGACGATCACCCACGGGCTGCGGCGTTTGAGTCGCTGACCCGGTGGGGCGACGCCGGGAGGCGGTGGGGTGAGCACGCCGGCAGGGGTTGCGAAGGGGAGGGCAGGCGCGCCGGGTGCGCCGAAAGCGGCGCCCGGATGCGGGCTTGGAGCCTGGCCCGGATGCGCCCCCGGGTGCTGCCCCGCCAGTCGCAGCCGGTCGTCGCGCCAGCGCGCCCACTGGTCGAGTTTGGTGAGCAGCGCCCCGACAGCGCCGAACAGCCAGGCCCAGGTCGCAGGGTCGAGGGTCGACACCTCGCGGCGCGTGTAGAGGAACAGCCAGTCGTCGACGATCTCGACGTCGAGCTGCGCCGCATGGTCGATGAACCGCGCCATGACGTCGGGGGTGAAGAGATAGAGCGCGTCGACCTCGTAGCCCGCCGGGCAGAAGAGCGAGAAGTAGCGGTCGAAGTCGCCCTCGAGCGAGAGGCGCTGGTCACCGCGGAACGCGCCGGCGATCGTGCTGCCGAGGGTGTTGTTGCCGAGGGCGTCGAGCACGATGGTCGGCAGCGGAACATCGAGCTTGACGGCGACGTACCCCCACCGATGCGTCTGCGACTGCTTGCCGTTGCTCGTCGTGTACTGGTAGTTGCCGAA
>NZ_JAGGPD010000254.1 GCF_018613995.1 Microbacterium sp. ISL-103
AAGCTCGAGGTGCAGTCGCTTCGCACCGTTCGCCGCCGCCTGTTGAACTGTCTGCCCGACCCGCGTGGAGCCGGTGAAGGACAGCATGTCGGTAGCGGGGTGCGCGAGCAGGGCGGCGCCGGTTTCCTGGCCGCGGCCGGTGACGACGTTCACGACGCCTGGCGGCAGCCCAGCCTCGGAGAGGATCTCCGCGAAGCGAAGGGTCGTCAACGGGGTCAACTCGGACGGCTTCAGCACAATGGTGTTGCCAGCGGCGATGGCAGGCAGGATCTTCCACGCGGCCATCTGCAGCGGGTAGTTCCACGGTGCGATGGCGCCGACGACTCCGACGGGTTCCCGCCGAATCATCGACGTGAGTCCCGGCATGTACTCAGCGGCGGCTTTCCCTTCCAGATGGCGGGCCGCGCCGGCGAAGAACGAGATGTTGTCGCTGGTGCCAGGCACGTCGAACTCGCTGGTGAGGCGGATGGGCTTGCCTGCCTGTCGAGACTCCAGCTCCGCGAGTTCGGTGGAGCTGGTATCGAAGATGCGCGCCGCGGCGGTGAGAACTGCGGCACGTTCGGACGGCAGAGCCCTTCCCCATTCGACGCTCGCTCGACGTGCGGCCGAGACCGCGTCGTTGACATCGGCTGCGTCCGCGCCCGTGAACTCGGCAAGGAGCGTACCGTCCGCCGGATTGGTGACGTGGGTGACGTGGTCTCCCGCGCCATCGCGCCGAACGCCGGCGATGTATTGCATCGGCTGAAAGGTCATGGTCGATCCTCATCGTCGGCAGGGAGGAGGTAGAGCTTGCGAAGTGGAGCGTTGGTTTCCCAGCGCGTGCGCATGCCCTCGGTCAGGCGGCAGATGGTTCCAGGGTGGACCGTGATGTGCCGCAGTTCTTCGTTCTCTTCGGACAGCAGAGTTATCCGGGCTTCCCCGCTGAGCACGAGGAAGACCTCGTCCGCTTCCGTGTCGTACAGGTGACCCGGCTCCATCTCCCACACGTCTCCTTCTCCTCCAGTGCGGAGAGGCAGCACAAGAGAGGAGGTCGAGGCCTCGGACGCGGCACCGATGACGTCAGTCAAGGCGATGGCTGTGAGGTCGATGGGCACGAACGGCTCGAGCGCATGCACTCCGAACGTCACAGTCGGTGGTGGGCTTCGGTCGCGATCTGCGCGAATGCCAGACCAACGGGGCGAAGGTGCTCGATGGGTACCCGGTCGATGGTGTCGGAGGGGTGGAAGAGGTACATCTGTCCTGCCACCAGGCTGACGACCGGGACGCCAGCTTCAGCGAAGTAGTACGCGTCAGAGACGACTTCATCGGATCGGAACTCGTATGGTCCTTCCGCGTCGCCCCCATCGTCGGAGGAGACCGGAGCGAAGATGGTGCGGTCCAGGCCGTGAGCCTCGAACGCTGCTTGCACAACTGGTAGCAGACCGGTCTCGTCCGAGACGTAGACAATGCGCGGTTCGATGTATCCGGTCTCCACGGGTGAGTTGTCGTCGGCGAGCTCGATCTCCTTGCCGACGTGCTCGATGCAGAGGTCGACGAGGATCTTGTCGCCCGCGTTCTCCCGCTCCTCGAGGAAAGCCAGGTGGCCGACATAGTCGGTGAAGTGCGTGTCAGTAGCGGCGAACATCATCGTCTTAGGCCTGGCCTCAATCGGCTGTGCAGCGAAGTACTCCGCGAGTGCGAGCACTTCCGATACTCCAGACGCGTCTTGAACCGCACCAGAGAAGACCGCGTCGTGGTGCGAGTGCACGAGGATCATCTCTGGACTCAGCCCGGGAAGAATGCCGTTGACGTTGAGAGCATCCTTGAGCTCGTACTCGACGTCAACGTCAAGGCGTCCGCGACCGACGCCTCCGCGAGCGGCAATCGATTCGACGACGGAACGACCGTCAGCTCGCGAGATCCAGACGGCCGGCACGGCCATATGGTCGGCGCCGAGAATCTCGCCGTTCTCGGTGTAGTCCTCGTTGTAGTTGTAGCAGTCCATGTAGTTCTGCAGGGCGCCGACGAAACCGGCCGCTCCCCGGGCTTGGGCGGTGAAGTAGTTGCCTGGCCAGTTATTCGGGGAGTAGATGTCGTACTTGTTCCGGGGGATGTCGAGTGTCCCCTCGGGGTCGTATGTGAACGCCCTGGGGTTTCCTTCGAGGAAGGTCGCGGTGGAGGAAGGGTGGAACTCGATGTCGCAGACGACGATCTTTCCGGTCACGTCCACCCCCTCGAAGTCCGCCTCGCGGCCAGCGCCGACGTAGATCACATCCGCGGCCTGGAGGGTTCCGCTTGTGAAGCGCCCGAGGTCAGCCCACCGACCGGTCCCGTTCACCCAGAAACTCTCGACCACCCTGTCGTCGATGCGGAACTCCTGCTGATGAACAGTCGGACAGGGCGTCGGCGCTGTCTCGATGTTCACCTGCAGACCAGCTGAGCGGAAGACGTCGGCGATGTACTCGGCTGACTTGCGTCCTTCGGGCGTACCGGTCTTCCTGTGACCGAGGGATGCAAGATCCGACACCCACTGGTGGATGCGTTCCGCGCTCGGGAAGGCCGCTGTGTTCAAGATCTGAGGGGAAGAGGACGTGGTGCTCACAGTGCTTGCGCTTTCATGGATGGTGCGCTGTCGTGCCGGGTGACGAGTGCGCAGAGTGATGGGCGGAGGCCGATTCTCACAGCGACGGCTTCAGTTGAATAGAGGACAAGTGAAGTGCTCCCTCGAAACGAGTCGCGTCGAGGGAGGGGTGCATGGTGTGCCAGGCGGTAGCCGCCTCGAATCGCGCGGCTGCGTAGATCGCCCGAGAGTCCTCGTAGAGCGGCGCGACGAGCTGCAAACCCACCGGAAGTCCGGTGTCGCTGAAACCAGCGGGTACCGAGATCGCCGGGAGCCCCGCATGGGACGGGGCTTCCGTCAGCCTGTGCAGGTACGGACCGGGATTGGCGATCTTTGTCCCTCCAACGACCTCTTTCCCACCGAGATCCGCGCAGTGCGGGAACGACGTGGTGGGTGTCGTAGGGGTGACGATGAGGTCGTACGACTGGAATGTGCGCGCGAAGGCGTTGTAGATCTGCGTCTTCTCCTCGCGCAGGGCGTAGCTGACGCGTTGCGGCGTGAGGTCTTGTGCGCGGCGTGCGAGTTCCACAATGGAAGGCCAGACATCTCCGGCTGCGCTGAGCTCCCTGACGGCGTCCTCGAACTCGGCCCCCCAGTACGCGAGGAAGTACTCGAACGGGTCTGGAAGGGTGAGTTCGACCGTCTCTACGGTCGCTCCGAGCAGTCGCAGGTCGGCTAGTGCGGCGTCGAAAGCCGCAGCGACCTGTGGGTCGACGGGGCCGTGAGCGGGGTTCGTGGTCGCCGCGATCCTCCATCCGCGCAGGTCCCCGGGTCGGCGAGCGGCGTCGGCGAAAACCTCTCCTCCGGTCGGAATGGTGAATCGGTCGGCCGGATGCCGTCCCGCCGTGGCATCCAACATTAACGCCGCGTCAAGGACGGTCCGAGCGAGCGGTCCCTCTGTGCCGTCAGGGTCGGAGTTGTCTGCGTGGGGGATACGGCCGGTCGAGGGCTTGATGCCCACGACGCCGCAGAGGGACGCCGGAACCCGGATGGAGCCTCCGCCATCGGACCCCCAGCCGAGCGGGACGATCCCTGCCGCGACACTCGCTGCGGCGCCACCGCTGGACCCGCCTGACGCGTGCCCAGGCGCCCATGGTGTTGAAGTGGAGCCGGTCAGCCGGCTCTCCGTGACGCCGAGCATTCCGAACTCTGGAGTCGTGGTCTTACCGATGAGGATCGCCCCGGCATCTTTCAGCCGCGCCCAGGCGAGCGCGTCCGTGTCGGGAACGTGGTTCGCGTAGACCGTGGATCCGTAAGTGGTGCGAACTCCGGCGGTGTCGGTGAGGTCCTTGACAGTGATGGGCACGCCGTACAGTGCCGGGACTTCGTCACCGCGCTGGAATCGCGCTTCAGCTTCGCGCGCCCGGGCACGGGCGAGATCAGCGGTAACGGTGACCATCGAGTTGATGGAGCCGTCAACACTCTCGATGCGGTGCAGCGCCGTCTCCACTGCATCAACCGGAGAGTATTCTCCCGCGCGGTACATCTGGGCGAGGTCACTTGCCGTACGCCAGACTTCACCGACCATAACTGCCTCCTACCCAGGCCGCTCGCGGCCCACACGACAGCGGCGCCTGATTCGACCATCCTGCATCTCGCAAGCCTCTGTGTAAAGACCTTTCCATAAAAAGGATACGCAGGATTGCGGATTCGTTACGTTCACGTTTCCTGCGCTCTGATACGTGGGTTCAGCGCAGCCCGAGGGCGTTAAGGAACTCGTTCATCACCTGCGCCTGCCGCTGCTGCGGCCACGCCTCAGGATGCTCGATGACGCTGAGGGCAAGACCGCCTGTCCACACGCGGGTGAGATCAACCTTCGCCTCCAACTCCTCCTCGGGCACCACGGGGCTCAGCGCTTCGCGAAGGAGGTTGCGCATCGCCGGCTCGACCGCGTCGAAGAAGCGCTGGATGGCGGGTTCGACGTCCTTGTGCACCAGCAGGGCGATGCGTACCTTCTCCTCCCTGATGGATCTCTCATCGGGGAGGAGGAACCAGTCCAGGGTGTGCCGAACCTTGCGCTCCGGGGAATCGATCTGGGCAATCTCCGCGAGGACTTCGTCGGTTTCCCGCATCATCTTGTCGAGGATCCCCTGGACGAGTGCAGGTCGATCCGCGTAGTAGTGCGTCACCAGCCGCATCGACCCGCCGAGTTCGCGAGCCAGGTTGGAGAGCGTCAGCTTGACGAAGCCACCCTCGCTGAGGATCTTCACTGCGGCATCGATGATCTCCGCGGACCGGGCGTTCGCGTCAACGACTCGAGGCATGGCAGTTCTCCGTTCTCACCCGACCACCGTCGAGGTGGGTGGGTCCGACACTGAGGCTATGAAGGGGCACCACCAGATGCAAGCCGGTGTGAGCTGTTGAACACGTGATGTCCGTGACCGACCAGATGGAGACCGCCATCGGGAAGGTGCACTTCCGCTTCGGCGCCGACTGGAACATCCACCTGGACCTCCAGCGCGTCACCGATGAGTTCCCACGAGATCGCGGCCATCCCGTAGGGGGTGTGATGCCTCGCAGACGCGGATGTGATCGTGCCTCCGGGACGCGGAGCGAATCGAATGCGGCGATACCCGGGAGCAGCGGGCGCGATACCGGCGATGGTGCGGTGCATCCAGTCGGTGACGGAGCCGAGAGCAAGGTGATTGAACGACGTCATCGATGCCGTGTTCAGGGTCCCGTCAGGCTGCAGGCTGTCCCAACGTTCCCACGTCGTGGTGGCGCCGTTCGCAATCATGTACAGCCACGAGGGGTTCGCATCATTCTGGAGAAGCCGGTACGCGTCGTCCAGGTGATTGGCCGCCGTGAGCGCGTGCGCGAGGACAGGCGTGCCCGCGAAACCGGTTCCGACGGTCCAATCGGCGTGGCGCACCAGCTGTGCAAGTCGGCCGCCGCCGATACGGGCATGTGCGGCATCCGGCCAGAGGTCGAACGCGGTGGTGAGGGCGTATGCCGGCTGCGTATCGCTCGTCAGATGCCCGTCGTCGAGGATGAAGCGGCGACCGTATGCGCCCTTCACGCGGTCTGAGAGCTCCGAGTAGCGGGATGCATCCTCATCAATGCCCAGCGCCTGAGCCATGGCTGCGAGCCGCCTGGCGGAATGGGCGAAGTACGCGGTGGCGACGAGTTCCTTCTCGGTTAGCGCGGCCGCCGGGTCGTCCGCAGGAGCTGCCGGATCAAGCCAGTCTCCCAGCTGCGCTGTCGCGGTGCAGATCATGCTGTCGCCTGCCGCGCGCTCGACACTATCGACGTGCTTCTTGCCGGTCGGATAGTGGCGTCGGATGAGCTCGAGGTCCGCCGAGCTGTCGTACAGCGCGTCAGGGGTGAGGACAGCGACGTCATTCCACACAGCGGTCGGCCCGGGTTCGAAGAACTCGGTGAGAAGCGGGATGTCCACGAACGGCACCCACAGCGGGATCCATCCCGTCGGCATCTGCTCTGCGGCGACGTCCCTGAGCCAGCCGTCCAAGACTCCGGTGACATCGAACAGGAAGGTGGCGGCGGGCGCGAAGACCTGTACATCTCCGGTCCACCCCAGTCGTTCATCGCGTTGGGGACAGTCGGTGGGGAGGTCGACGATGTTGGAACGCAGTGTCCAGACGGCGCTGTCGTGGAGGGCGTTCAACCGGTCGTCCGAGCACTCGAACCAGCCTCGCCTAGCGATATCGGTGTGCATGACCAGGGAGGTAACGTCCTCCGGAAGTAGTGGGCCAGACCAGCCCGTGATCTCGGCGTATCGATAGCCGTGGACTGTGAAGCGGGGTGACCAGAAGCCGTCAGTGCCGTCGCATGTCAGCTCGTCTGTGGCTCGGGCGTCACGCAGCGGCTCGTACGCGGGTTCGCCGTCGATGAGGATCTCCGAGTGCCGGAGTGTCAGCACGTCTCCGCTCCCGCCTTTGGTGCGGAGACGAATCTTCCCTGAGTGGTTCTGCCCGAAGTCGATGATCCATCGACCGTCGCTGCGGTCGTTGATGCTGACGGGGGGAAGCTCTTGGGTGACTCGAACGGGCGGGCCCGTGGGGGCGACAAGCGTCCCGGAAGGGCTAGGAAGTATGCGGACGGCGCTCCAGGCGCTGTCGTCAAAGGACGGCCCTGACCATCTCGAATCATGGAGTCGCGCGTCGTAGCGTTCACCGTCATAAAGACCGGAGCTGAGTATCGGGCCACCGCCTGCTCGCCAGGTGGCGTCACTCGCGACAACCGTGCGGTTGCCTCGGGAGTCGGTGATCTCCAACTGCGCCTGTGCGCCGAGGCGCTCACCGTAGTTGTTGACGTTCAGGGAACCGAAGCCCAGCTGGCCTCGCCACCAGCCATCGCCAAGCCAGATACCTAGCCCATTGCCACCCGGGCGGATGAGGCCGGTGACGTCAAAGGTGGCATACCGCAGACGGTGCTTGTAGCTGGTCCAGCCCGGGGTGAGTTCTTCGTTGCCGACACGAACGCCATTGATCTCTGCTTCGACGACCCCCATACCCGTGATGTACAGCCTGGCGCTGGCGACGTCGTCCGTGCTGGCAAAACCTGTGCGCACCCGTCCGGGGCGACGCACTTGAGAGGAGTCTTCCTCCCAGTCGGGTCCGATCATGCGGGCGGTCCAGTCCGATGCCTCCAGGAGGCCGGTCTCGACGCACGCCCATTCACTCCATTCACTCCAGCCTTCGAGGCTGAGGACCTGTACACGGGCGCGTACGCCCGTGCGGGATGGGAGCGGGGCGCCCGGCCAGGGCACGAGGGTCTGGTCGCTCCCCTGCGTCTGGTGGGTTTCCTCGGTGTCACTCCCGCCAGGGCTCGTGCGAATGATCTGAACACGGCTTGCAGTCTGACGCCAACCCTGTGGAGCGTTCACGATCTCCCAGGACAGCCGGGGGCTGGCCTCGCCGATTCCGAGCCGATTCGGCTCGTGGTTCTCGAATCGGAGGCGCACGGGGGCAGGGATCATGTGGGAGCTCCTAAAGGATGAGCGGTGTGGCGCATGCAGGGGGGCTCGGCCGCTTTGACGGCCGAGCCCTCCTACCTTGTCAACGGACGGATCGAATTCGCGAGACGGTGATGCTCGCGATCAGGGCGAAGCCAGCTCCGACGAGCCAGAGGGCGACGTAGTTCTCGCCCGTTCCGCCGATGGCGAGCACTAGCGGTGCGGCGAACGGGGCGAGGGAGTTCGGGAGGCTGTTGGCGACGTTGAAGATACCCATGCCGTTCGCTGCACGTGTCTCCTTGTCGGGGAGTACGTCCGTCACGAGAGCGAGGTCCACGGCGAAGTACACTCCGATGGCGATGTTGACGATGACGGTTCCGACCCACAGCCAGAACATGTCGTACGCGAACGCGTGGACGACCATCGCGATGACGAACAAGAAGCTGCCGAGGTAGACACCGCCTTTTCGGCGCCCTGTGCGGTCCGACCACCAGCCGGAGATCTGCGCGGCGACGGCGATGATGACAACGGAGATGATGCCGATGAACAGCTGCAGCGCTAGCGCCTCTCCGAGGTCGGAAGAGAAGCGGGCCATGATGAAGTACAGCTGATAGGTGGCGTAGAACGCGAACATCATCGACATCGTGAATCGACCGAGCCACGCCCATCCAAAGTCAGGGTGCTTCTTCGGGGAGAACCAGAACGATTCAAGCAGGGTGCTCACCTGGAACTTCGTGACCGTCTCTCGATGGATGCGCTTGTCCGGCATGGCTACGGCAAACACGATGACGAACAGCATTCCGATGGTTCCAGGGATCAGGAACAGCAGGACGCTGCTGAGATTCTGCGACACGACGAACTGGGCGACGTAGATGCCGATGAGCGGCACGCACTGCTGCGCGATGCCCACCCATGCGCCGACCTTCGCGCGCTGGTGTTCCGGCACCCAGTCCGGCAAGAAGGCGTTCAGCGCGACGGTGACGGCGGCGTAGAAGAGCTGCGTGACCCACCACAGCAGTGCCGCGGACAGGGTGTCTCCGACGAGTCCGAGGAAGACCAGGGAGATCAGGGTGCCGATGGCTCCAGCGAAGAGCCACGGCCGACGGCGACCCCAGCGCGAGGTGGTGCGGTCGCTGAACATGCCGAAGATCGGGGTGACCAAGACCGCAATCAGTGCACCGACCCCGGTGATCCAGCCGAGGGACGCGGACGCCTCTGCCTGGTCAGTCGAGATCTGACTGATCCGAACTGCGAGCGTCGAGACAACCGGGGTGATGACCGCGAGGTACGCGCCACCGAAAGCAAGGATGAACAGAACGGAGATCAGCGCACTCAAAGGCTTGCGCCCCGGCTCGCTGTCTTGGACACGATTGGCTGTCGTTTTCGTCATGCCAATCTGAGGCTGTGGTTCGGTGTAGGGCTGGGACACAGGCGTGACTCCTCGGGTTAAGGAACGCTCTTCGGGTGAGGGGGAAGGAGCAGCCGTGCTCGACGCGACGTTCTCGCTGTCGCTCCATCTGAGCGTGTTGGAAGTAAGTAGACGCCACCATAATCCATTTGGATAGCAGCGCCACGCTTCGTGTCTATTTCGTGACCAGCTCGCTATGCGCGCACGAGAAAGGGCCCCGAGCGGACGAGAAAGTCGACGCCTCGGGGCCCTCGTGGAGTGCACTGCTGGGGTCAGCGCACAGACTTGATGCGGGTTACCGTCAGCGCGCCGACGACTGCGATGAGGGCGGCAGCGATCCACAACGCGATGTAGTTTTCCCCGCTGCCTCCGATGGCCAAGAGGACGGGCGCAGCCAGCGGTGCGATGATGCCGGGGAGCTGATTGGCCATGGTGAAGATCCCCATCCCGTTCGCTCCGCGGGTGTCTGCTTCCGGGAGTACGTCGGTGACGAGGGCGAGATCTACTGCGAAGTACACGCCGATGGCGACACTCGCGATGACGGAGGCGGCCCAGAGCCAGAACAAGTCATAGGCGAACGCGTGCATCACCATTGCCACCACGAACAGGCCGCTGCCCAGGTAGACGCCGGTCTTCCTTCGGCCTGAGCGGTCTGACCACCATCCTGAGAAGTGGGCTGCGACGGCGATGACGATGACTGAGACAACGCCGATCAACAACTGCAGACTCAGCGCTTCTCCCAGGTCCGGTGCGAACCGAGCCATGATGAAGTAGAGCTGATAGACCGCGTAGAGCTGGAACATGAAGGCCATGAAGAAGCGGCCGACCCACGCCCATGCGAAGTCGGGGTACTTGCGGGGCGAGAACCAGAAGGACTTCAAGAGGTTCAGCGGGTTGATGCGTGAGACGTCCTCACGCTTGATGACCCGGTCCGGCATGGCGAGGGCGAAGATGATGACGAACGCGAACCCTGCAACGCCCGGCACCAGGAACAGCAAGACGTTCGGGAGGTTCTGAGACACCACGATCTGGGCGACGTAGATGCCAATGAGCGGCACACACTGCTGTGCGATGCCAATCCACGCACTCACGCGACCGCGCTGTTCGGCTGGAACCCAGTCGGGCATGAACGCATTCAGGACCATGGTGACAACGGCCGCACCCAGAGAAACCGCCCACCAAGCCAATGCGGCGAAGAACAGGGTGGGCGCGAGCCCCAGAAACACCAGCGCGACGAGCGTGAAGAGCGAGCCACCCCAGAGCCAGGGCCTCCGACGACCCCACCGGACGGTGGTGTTGTCGCTGAGGAAGCCCATGACGGGGCCGACGACCATGGTCACCGCGGCGCCAACTCCCATGATGAGGCCCAGCCACTGCGAAGCGTGTACCTGGTCGGGCGCGAGTTGGCTGATGCGCACCGCGAGTGTGGACGAGACGGGCGTGATCACGGCGAGGTACGCGCCGCCCCAGGCCAGGATGAATAGCACTGCAATCAGTCCACTGACGCGTGCCTTCGGCTCCGCCGTAGTCGTGTGCGAGTCAGCGGGCGGGAACGGGGTCGTTCCCGGGGTGATGTCAACCATGGTCGTGCTCGACTTCCTTGTAGAGCTCTCAGGGCAATAGGTGCGGTCGGCCGCCAACTCGTCATCGGGTCAGCTGGTGATACACGTGCGTGTGGTGCGTACGACCGAGCACCACGATAAGACCCACAGATGCGTTTGTGCAACACTTGATGCATAAAAAGGCGGTCGGGTAATCCCGGCGTCATGAGCCAAGGAGAACACCGATGCCGGAACTCGAATCCCACCTGTCCGAACTCGTGGATCAGTTGCATCTCAGCGACAAGGTTCGCCTCCTCACCGGGGGGACGTTCTGGAGCACCGTCGACCTTCCGAGTATCGGGTTGAGCGCGATGATTCTCTCCGACGGTCCGTCGGGCGTGAGAGGGGAGCACTGGGACGAGCGTGACCCATCCCTGAACCTTCCGAACGGGACCGCCTTGGCAGCATCCTGGGATCCAGGCCTCGCTTCCAGGTACGGAGCGGTGTCCGCTGGCGAGGCCCGTCGAAAGGGCGTACATGTCATCCTCGGGCCGACGATCAACCTTCATCGCTCGCCTCTGGGCGGGCGTGCCTTCGAGTGTTTCAGTGAGGATCCGCTCCTCTCGGGGCGCATGGCGGCCGCCTACGTCGAAGGAGTGCAACGCCACGGCGTCGCGGCAACCCCGAAGCACTATGTCGCGAACGACTTCGAGACGGAACGACTGACCGCGTCCGTGGAAGTGAGTGAGCGCGTACTTCGAGAGCTGTACCTCGCCGCATTCGAGCCGCCCGTGGTTGAGGCCGGCGCATGGGCCGTGATGAGCGCTTATAACCAGGTCAACGGCGTCACGATGACCGAGAACGACCTGCTGGAGACGCCCTTGAACTCAGAGTGGGCGTTCGATGGCGTGGTTGTCAGCGACTGGGGCGCCGTGCGCAGCCTCGACTCCGCGCGCTCCATGCAGGACCTCGTGATGCCGGGGCCCGAGGGGCCGTGGGGACAGGCGTTGGTCCACGCAGTCGAGCAAGGCAGTGTGTCGGAGGCGGATATCGACCGGAAGGTGCGACGTATTCTTCGACTGGCCGCACGGGTGGGCGCGCTGAGCAGTGTCCCCACCTCCCACCAAACGGTTCCGGCCACGGATGGGCACGATTTCGCCCGTGAGACGGAAACGAACGGCATCGTCCTGGTGCAGAATCGCGACATCGACGGCAACTCCGTTCTTCCTCTGGCCAACACCGCGCTGAGGGTAGGCGTCTACGGCCAGAATGCGCGCTTCGCCCGAACTCAAGGCGGCGGCAGTGCGACGGTCCTGCCTGAGAAGGTCGTCTCGCCACTCGAGGCGCTCACCAAGACTCTCGGCGCTGGCCGGGTCGAGTACAGAGCGGGCGCGGGGAACCCGGATAGCCTGCTCGACTTCCCGACAGAACTGACGCGCACCCCGGAAGGTGAGCAAGGGGCTCTCGTGCAGCTTCGAAGAGGCGGCACCGTGATCCACTCGGAGGTACGACGGGCGGGCTCACTGGTGGACCTCGATGCTGGCGCGCCCCTCGAAGAAGCCGACGAGCTCGTGGTGAGTGTCCGCTTGCAGCCTTCTGACCTCCGATGGATGCGAGTCGGATTCGCGACCCTGGGCCGAACGGTCCTACGCGTCGACGGCGAAATTCTGCTCGATGAGACCCTGCTCGGTGAGGGTGAAGAAGTGGGCGCCACCTTCCTGACGCCGCCCATCGCGTCCGCGGTCCTCCCCGACTCTCACCGAGAAGTCCTGCTCGAGTATGTGCACGACCTGCGAAGCCGACCGGCCGATGCGTACTTCGCCTTCTCCTTCGGTTACCACCCGCTGGCGGAGGACGCCGCCGCTCTCCGCGCCGAAGCCGTACACAGCGCTCGCCAAGTGGACGTTGCCGTCGTGGTCGTTGGAACGAGTTCACGTATCGAATCGGAGGGCTTCGACCGGACAACCCTGAGCCTCGCAGACGACCAGGATGCGCTCGTTCGCGCGGTTGCAGCAACCGGAACGCCCACGGTGGTCGTCGTGAACTCTGGTGCTCCAGTCGCTCTGCCGTGGCGGGATGACGTCGCTGCGATCCTCGTCACCTGGTTTGGCGGTGAGGCGTATGGGCAAGCGGTGAGTGACGTCCTCCTCGGTCACGCAGAACCGGGAGGTCGACTCCCGATGACCTGGCCGCACTCGGAAACAGACACCGTTCTCCCGAGCAATGCGCCGGTCGATGGCGTGCTGCCATACGGGGAGGGCCTCCATATTGGTTACCGCGCCTGGATTCGGGCAGGACAGCAGCCAGCGTTCATGTTCGGGCACGGGCTCAGCTATACCTCCTTCGATGTCGCTCTCGACGGATCGATCCGGGAAGAGGCCGGCGATGTCGTCATTCCGGTCCGCGTGACGAACACGGGTTCCCGACGTGGCAAGCACGTCGTTCAGGTGTACCTGTCGCGGGATGTCTCAACGGTCGAGCGACCGTCCCAGTGGCTGGCGGGGTTCGAGTCTGTCTGGCTCGACCCTCTCGCCAGCATGGTCGCGGAGATCCGTCTCCCTCGACGCGCATTCGGGCATTGGGATCCGGAAGTTGGGTCCTGGGTTGTCGAGCCCGGGCAGTTCGATGTGCTCGTCGCTCGTTCCGCCGGCCTGATCGACGCCCGCTCGGCCATCGTCGTGGCTTGACCACACGGATCCCGCCGGTCGCCGCAGCGCAGTGCGAGCCCTTGCGATAGGGCTCGCACTGCCACGATGCACGGTCCTAGCCGAAGTGCGTGACGAGAGCCTGGTGAACCAGCGGGTGGTCCAGTGTGGAGTTGTGGTCGCCAGGAACCACCAGCAGTCTCGAATTGGTGATGGAGCGGGCGAGCACCTCGGGCCGGTCCGCGAGGAAGTCGTCGGCTCCTGCAATGACCAGAGGCTGTTGGACGATAGCGGCCGTATCGATGCCGTCGACCTGGAGCGATTCTGCCAAGGCCGCCAACGCGAGCACGTCCAGTCCCATCTGGGCAGCTCCGTCGCGCCAAGCCGCCAGTTCTGGTGCTTCGCTGTCGTCTCCGTCGGAGCGGAAGACGGCTGCGAGGAGATCTGTCTCGAGGACCCGGGTGTCCAGTCCGCCAACCTCGACGATCCCGGAGCCGACGCCCCCGACTGCGGCTTGACGGATCAGGGTGGAAGACAAGGATGCCGCGAGCAGGGTCGCCACTGCGCCCATCGAGTACCCGAGAACGTCGACACGTCCGCCAAGGTGATGCCCGAGCTCAATGAGATCCATCGCGAGACGGCGCTCACCGTATGCCTCAGGAATGTGGGGGCTCTCGGATCGGCCGTGCCCGCGTGGGTCGAGGATGATGATGGGTCGGCCCAGGACGGCGAGCGCGTCGACGATTCCTCGGTTCACCCATTCTGCGTCTGCCGTCGTCGCGAAGCCGTGGTGGAGGATCAGCGGCACTCCTACGCCGTCGGCGACTCGATAGGTCAAGCGCAGGGAGTCGCTGCAGATAAAGGTCTCGTCATGCAAGGGCGTCTTCGTGGTCATGTCATCGCATCCAATCGTTATCCATGTGGATAATAACGTGGCGCAACTCAGAGGTGTATTCGTTGGGAATCCGACTGAGGGCAGTCGGACTCCCGACGGCGGAGTCACGCCACGCGATAGGCGGTGTATCGGACGGAGGAATGCTCGCGCACGCACGAGGCGACGAGGAGGGTGTCCTGCAGGTACGTGAGGCCGGGCGACGACGTTTCCACTGTCACAGACGTGCGGAAGTAGTACTCCATTGGAGAAACTTCCTCACCGCGCCCGAGCGCCGCGAGAACACTCGGCGCCCCGGACCTGACCCCGTTGACTTGAAGATAGAGGTGTTCGCCCTGTGCGGTGCGTGCGGAGTATCGACCGTCGATTTCTATTGCCCCGTCCGCGCGCAAGCGTTGCCAGTCGGCTCCTCCTGGAAGAATCTGAGCATCCACGGCACCCGTGATCGTGCCTCCCAGTATGGGTACGATTCGGCGGTGTCCAACACGGGTGACCCCGAGGTCATGGGGACTGCCGAGTTCGACCACAACGTCGAACAGCGGTGCGAGCTGTGGGACAGCGGGTGCCATTGTCATGCGGTGCGCCTCTCCTCATTCTTCGGTGCCGCGGCGATGGCCTGGCGGAGCTTCTCCAGAACGGGAATCGCATCCTCCAGGATCTGCTCCTCGGCGGCGGAGAGCGTGAGTGCGACGGCATCCGCGACGATCTCCGCGCTAGTGGCATCGAAAGTCATGAACGCGGTAATCGCCTTCTCCGACGGCACGACCTGGACCTCCCTCTTGTCGGTGCCGCCCGAAGATCGGCTGACCAGTCCCGCGCGCTCCATCCGCGCGAGGAGGTTGCTCACGGTCGAGCGCCCCACCCCCAGATAGGTGGCGACATCGCTCGGCGATGAACGCTCGCGGGCCAGCAGCGCCCGCATCACCTCGACCTGGGAATCCGGGATGTCGGGAAGCCCCTCCGCCTGACGCGTTGCGGCGAGAAGGGCGCGACGCAGAGGCGAGATGACGGCCGCTAGACGGCGCGCGTCGACAGTCATCAGCGAACCCGCGCGTTCAGAGAGGAACGGGCGTTCAACGCGTCGGGGTGGAATCCGGCGGCGCGCTTGTAGTCGGCGGCGATAGCCACGAGTTCTTCTGTCGGGATGACGTCTGTGATGCTGTCGAAGCCACCTGGGGCGCGCTCCTGCGCGAGCAGCATGACCCGCTCGGGCCCGGTCTGCCTCGTCATCTCGAGCAGACGAGTAGTGGCGGGTCGGCGATCCTGCTCGTAACGCTCGAGGGCTGAGCTGATGCTGTCGGCGGTCGCGAGATGGAATGCGAGCGTGCGCGCGTCTAGGATCGCCTGCGACCCACCATTCGACCCGTTCGGGTACATCGCGTGCGCAGCGTCCCCGACCAAGGTGGTTGCTCCGAACATCCATTGCGGAAGCGGGTCGCGGTCCACCATCGGGTAC
>NZ_JAGGPD010000255.1 GCF_018613995.1 Microbacterium sp. ISL-103
GCCCGCCCACGAGGTCGCGCACTGGATCGGCCGCGACGGCACGGTCGAGGCGATCGACGACCTGTCGTGCCGCGTGACCGTCGGGTCGTGGTCGTGGGTCGGCATCCTCGCGTCGATCGCCCGCTTCGATGCGCCCTTCACGGTCGTCGGTCCGCCTGCTCTGGCTGAGGCCGCGACCACGCTCGCCGCCCGCTTCGCCGCCGCATCCCGACCGGCCGTGGGCCACGGCATCCCCCGGTAGACTTGCCATGCCCCGCCGGCCCCTCATCTAGGAGTGCGCGTGACCACCGCCCCTGCACCTGCCCACAAGCACGTCCCCGACTCCGTCGAGAACGCGACCGCGACTCCGGAGAAGGAGCAGCCGTACGCAGCGCTGGGCCTCAAGGACGACGAGTACGCCCGCATCAAGGAGATCCTGGGCCGCCGCCCGACCTCCGGCGAGCTGGCCATGTACTCCGTCATGTGGTCGGAGCACTGCTCGTACAAGTCGTCGAAGAACTACCTGCGCCGCTTCGGCCAGAAGGTCTCGGACGAGATGAAGGAACGCCTCATGGTGGGCATGGGCCAGAACGCGGGCGTCATCGACGTCGGCGAGGGCTGGGCCGTCACCTTCAAGGCCGAGTCGCACAACCACCCCTCGTTCATCGAGCCGTTCCAGGGTGCGGCCACGGGCGTCGGCGGCATCGTCCGCGACATCATCTCGATGGGCGCGCGCCCGGTCGCGATCATGGACGCTCTCCGCTTCGGCGCGATCGACCACCCCGACACCGCCCGCGTCGTGCACGGCGTCACCAGCGGCATCAGCTTCTACGGCAACTGCCTGGGCCTGCCGAACATCGGCGGCGAGACGGTCTTCGACTCCGTCTACCAGGCCAACCCGCTCGTCAACGCGCTCGCGGTCGGCGTGCTCCGCCATGAGGACCTCAAGCTCGCCAACGCCACCGGCGTCGGCAACAAGGTCGTGCTGTTCGGCGCCCGCACGGGTGGCGACGGCATCGGCGGCGCCAGCATCCTGGCATCCGACTCGTTCGATTCCACCGGTCCGACCAAGCGCCCCGCGGTGCAGGTGGGCGACCCGTTCGCCGAGAAGGTGCTCATCGAGTGCTGCCTCGAGCTCTACCGCGACGAGCTCGTCGAGGCGATCCAAGACCTCGGTGCCGCCGGAATCTCGTGCGCGACCAGCGAGCTCGCGGCCAACGGCAACAGCGGTATGAAGGTCTCGCTCGACAACGTGCTGCTGCGCGACCCGTCGCTCACGGCTGAGGAGATCCTCATGTCGGAGTCGCAGGAGCGCATGATGGCGATCGTCGCCCCCGAGAAGCTCGACGCGTTCCTCGCGGTCGTGAAGAAGTGGGACGTCGAGACGTCGGTGCTCGGCGAGGTCACCGGAGACGGCCGCCTCATCATCGACTGGCAGGGCGAGCGCATCGTCGACGTCGATCCCTCGACCGTCGCGGTCGACGGCCCGGTCTACGACCGCCCGGTCGCGTACCCGACGTGGATCGACGCGCTGCAGGCGGATGCCGCCGAGAACCTGCCCCGCTCGAACGACCCCGAGGTGCTGCGCGAGCAGTTCCTCAGCCTGGTCGCCTCGCCGAACCTCGCCGACACCCGCTGGATCACCAACCAGTACGACTACTACGTGCTCGGCAACACGGCCCTCTCGTTCCCCGACGACGCCGGCATGATCCGCGTCGACGAGGAATCGGGTCTCGGCTTCGCGATCTCGACCGACGCCAACGGCCGCTACTGCCAGCTCGACCCGTATGCCGGTGCACAGCTGGCCCTCGCCGAGGCGTACCGCAACGTCGCCGTCACGGGCGCCGTGCCCACCGCGATCACCGACTGCCTGAACTTCGGCTCTCCCGAGAACCCCGAGGTCATGTGGCAGTTCGGGCAGACCGTCGACGGCCTGGCCGACGGATGCTACGAGCTCGGCACCCCGGTCACCGGTGGCAACGTCTCGTTCTACAACCAGACCGGCGACGTGCCGATCCACCCGACCCCCCTCGTCGGCGTGCTCGGAATCATCGACGACGTCTCGCGCCGCATCCCCTCGGGATGGCAGGACGAAGGCCAGAACATCTACCTGCTCGGCACCACCTCGACCGAGCTCTCGGGCTCGGCGTGGGCCGAGACCGTGCACCAGCACCTCGGTGGACTGCCGCCGAAGGTCGACCTCGCGGGCGAGAAGCGCCTCGCAGGTCTGCTCGGCGCTGCCCGCGACGAGTGGCTGATCTCGTCGGCGCACGACGTGTCGGAGGGTGGCCTCGCGCAGGCTCTCGCCGAGGGCGTCTCGCGCTTCGGAGTCGGCGCGCGCGTCTGGCTCAACGAGATCATCGAGAGCAACGGTGTGGATGCCGCATCCGCCCTGTTCTCCGAGTCGACCGGTCGCGTCATCGTGACCGTGCCGCGCGAAGACGACGTCAAGTTCCGTGGACTGTGCGAAGGCCGGGGCTACCCGGTGATGCGCATCGGCGTGACCGACTCCGAGGGCGCGAAGCTCGAGGTGCAGGGTGTCTTCACGGTTCCGATCGCCGAGATCCGCGAGCGCTCGCAGGCCACGCTGCCCGCGGCCTTCGGCCCGACGGTCGCCGAGCCGGTCAGCGCATGATCGAGCTCAGCCGGCCCGACGACGACTACGGCGACCTCGGTGAGAAGCGCAACCGTCGCATCCGCATCGTCGCCTGGACGGTCATCATCGCCCTGATCCTCGGCGGTGGCGGGGCGACCGTGCTGACACTCCTCTTCGGCTGAGACTTTCTCTTCGGGCGGCGGTTTTCCGGTTCGTCTTGGGTGGCCCGTGTGCATGCTCAGATCACAGATGGATGCCCAGAACCGCGTTCTGAGCATCCATCTGTGATTTCGGCATGCACCTGTGCCGGTGACCTGTCCTGCACCGGGCATCCGTGATCTGACCTTCTCCACAGGCCCCGGAAAAGAGCCTCTGAATGTAGGTACCCCCGCGAAGGATCCGAGGCATCACAGATCCAAGGGGGATGCCATGACCGAAGCCAAGCTCGACCTCATCGCGAAACTGCTCGCCAAGGCCGAGAGCACGACGCCCGAAGAGGCCGAGGCGCTGACCGAACACGCCGAGCGACTGATCGTGAAGTACGGCATCGAACAGGCGCAGATCGACGAGAGACGAGGGCTCCTGGGCCAGACCCAGGAGCAGATCGTCACNNTTCCGCGGCGTCTACGCGAAGGACCTCCGCGAGGTCGGAATCGGCGTGGCCAGAGGGCTCGGAGCCGTGCGTCCGCTGCTCGCCGAGTACCCGCCGATCGCGGGCCTGCTGCTGGTCGGGCACGCATCCGATGTGACGCAGGTTCAGACGCTGACGGCCAGTCTGCAGGTGCAGGCGACGGTCGCGATGCGGGCGTGGTGGCTCGCGCACCGCCACTTCTACGTCGGCCAGCGCGAGGGTGTGAAGCGGCGGGCGCGCAGCGGCTTCATCCGGGGCTTCGCCGTGGGCGCCATGAACCGGATCGAGGAGAGTCGACGGGTCGCGGTGGAAGAGAGCGGAGCCGGGACGGAGCTCGTGCTCATCTCACGCCGCAGCCGAGTGGATGCCGCGGTCGACGAGATGGCGACCACGCACTCGCGGCGGCGGCGCGGGGCGGATGCCGGCTCGTTCGCTCACGGACACAGGTCGGGCCTGCAGGCTCAGACAGGTGGTGGCAGAGCGGTCGCGGCGCGATGACCGCGCTCATGACCGAGCCCGCTCCCGCTCCCGCCGTGGTCAGCGGGAGAAGAAGAAGCGGGTCAGTTGCACGATCGACTCGGGGTCGTGGTGCTCGCGCCCCAGCGACTCGACGATGATCGCGCCGAGAATGGCTCGACCCAGCTGCTCGACGGGGGCGTTCTCGGCGAGCTGTCCGTCGCGGATGCCACCGCGGATGCGCTCCGTGAGGTGCTTCTCGACGCCAAGGCTGTCGCCGAGGTGCGCTCCGACGCCGGCATCTTCGGTGGCCGCCGCGACGAGCGAACGCAGCAGAGCCCCTCCCTCGGGGGCTTCGAGGATCGAGAGCACGCTGCGCAGCCAGGTCTCGACATCGGCGGCGAGGTCTCCGGTGTCGGGCACGACGAAGTCGACGGGGATGAGGCGGCCCTCGGCGAGGCATTCTCCGATCAGCGCGCCCCGAGAGGGCCACCACCGGTAGATGGTCTGCTTGCCGACGCCGGCCTCTTTCGCGATCCCCTCGATCGTGAGACGGTCGTATCCCTGATTGTGGAACAGCCGAGCGGTCGCGTCGAGGATCGCCTCCCGGGCAGCCGTGCTGCGCACAGGCCCGCTTCGATGCTCGTTCACCACTCGTTCAGGATAACCACAGAACACTAGACGAGACGCCCCGTATGATCTATTCGTCTGAAGGAGATCGTTTTGGCATCACTGCTTTTCCGCCTGGGTTCGTTCGCTGCACGCAAGGCATGGACGGTGATCGTCTCGTGGGTGATTATCCTCGGCCTGGGCGTCGGCGCGTTCCTCACCCTCGGCGGCACGCTGAGCAACAGCTTCGACATCCCGGGCACAGCCTCGGGCGAGGTCACCGACCAGCTCGCCGAAAAGCTGCCCGATACCGCAGGCGGCACCGGCACGGTGGTCTATCAGACGACTGACGGCTCGGCCTTCACCGAGACGCAGAAGCTCGAGATCTCGAAGCTCGCAGCGAGCGCCGAAGACCTCGACGGCGTGGCGTCGGTGATCGACCCCTTCGACGCACAGCAGCAGCAGGCCGTGCAGGCGCAGGACCTCGCCGACGGCAAGGACCAGATCGAGGGCGGTCGGGCGCAGCTCGACGCCGGACAGACGCAGCTCGATGACGGTCGCGCGCAGCTCGAGGCGGGCCTCGAGCAGTTGACTACGGCTCGGTCGCAGGCCGAGGCGGGCGGCGCTCCGGCCGACCAGCTCGCGGCGCTGGATTCGCAGATCGATGCGCTGAACGCACAGGCCGCCGAGCTCGACGACCAGCAGAAGACCATCGACGACTCGCGCGCCGAGCTCGACGCGAACGCCGAGAAGGTCGACCTCGGCTCCACTCTCCTCGACCTCACGAACGGCATCGGCGTCGTCTCGGAAGACGGCTCGACCGCGATCGTCAACGTCTCGTTCGAAGATCCCCGCCTCGAGCTCTCGGAAGAGGTCAAGGAAGGCACCATCGAGCACTTCGAGTCGTCGCCGATCGACGGCGTCGAGGTCGACTTCGGCACCGACATCGCGCAGGGCGTGCCCGAGATCTTCGGCGTCGGCGAGGCCATCGGTCTCGCTTTCGCGGCCGTCGTGCTGATCGTGATGCTCGGATCCCTCATCGGCGCTGCGCTGCCGATCGTCACGGCTGTCGTCGGCGTGGGTGTCGGCGTGACCGCATCCCTCGCCTTCTCGGGCGTCGTCGACATGGCATCCGTCACCACGGTGCTGGGT
>NZ_JAGGPD010000256.1 GCF_018613995.1 Microbacterium sp. ISL-103
GGCGAGGCGGACGCCGAGATGCAGGGTGCCCGGCCGTGCGTGGCCGCCGACCGCGACGATCCCGCTCTGATCTCCCGCTGCGACCCGCTCACCGGGCTGCAGCGTGGACGTGAGTGGTTCGAAGGTGCCCACGAGAGCGCCTGCGTGCTCCAACGCCAGGAGTGGTCTGGCAACCACTGTGCCCCGGAACGCCACCGTGCCGCCGGCAGGCGCGCGGACGACAGCTCCGACCTCGCTCGTCAGATCGGCACCCCGATGCCCGGCGCCGTACTCGTGCGCGGGAGCCCTGAACGGCGCCGCGACATCATGCGCTCCGGGGAGCGGCCAGCTCCACCGCTGTGCCGGCGAGCCGCCGGGGGGAGCGGTCGGCACCGCATCGGCGTGCGCCGATGCTCCCATCATGAGAGGCACCAGCAGGACGACGATGAAGCTCCATCGGGACCGAACAGTCATGGCGTCATGTTCGCGGGGCTGTGAACACGGCGCGGGACCGTCGGTCGATGGCGCCGGAGTCCGCCGATATACGCCGATCCGGCTGAGTCGTGGAGGGCGAGTGAGGCCGCGGCATCCTGTATGCTGGTGGAGCACCTCGATCTCGAGGTGACTACGCGTGCCCAGAGCGACTCAGGTCGTGGCATCCACTCCCGCAGGTCCTGCTTCAGAGCAGGTGGGTGTGCGCCGGGCACCAGGAAGTTCGATCGTCTGATCGACTTGACAACCTCAACGGCGCAGAACCGCGCCAGAACCAGGAGACGACCATGGCTGTGGTCACCATCCGCCAGCTGCTCGACAGCGGCGTGCACTTCGGACACCAGACCCGTCGCTGGAACCCGAAGGGCAAGCGCTTCATCCTCACCGAGCGCAGCGGCATCCACATCATCGACCTTCAGCAGTCGCTCGGCTACATCGACAAGGCCTACGACTTCGTCAAGGAGACGGTCGCCCACGGCGGCACGATCCTCTTCGTCGGCACGAAGAAGCAGGCGCAGGAGATCCTCGCCGAGCAGGCGACCCGCGTGGGCCAGCCCTTCGTCAACCAGCGCTGGCTCGGTGGACTCCTCACGAACTTCCAGACGATCTCCAAGCGTCTGGCTCGCATGAAGGAGCTCGAGGAGCTCGACTACGAGACCCCGGCGAACAGCGGCTTCACGAAGAAGGAGCTGCTTCTCAAGAAGCGCGAGCTCGACAAGCTGCACAAGTCGCTCGGCGGTATCCGCAACCTCACCAAGACGCCGTCGGCCATCTGGGTCGTCGACGCCAAGCGCGAGCACCTCGCGATCGATGAGGCCAAGAAGCTCGGCATCCCGGTGATCGGAATCCTCGACACCAACGCCGACCCCGATGACTTCCAGTACCCGATCCCCGGCAACGACGACGCGATCCGCTCGGTCTCGCTGCTGACCCGCATCATCGCGGACGCCGCCGCAGAGGGCCTGCAGCAGAAGCACAACCCCGACACGGGTGACGCTGAGCCGCTCGCCGACTGGGAGAAGGAGCTCCTCGAGGCTCCCGTTCAGGAGTCCGCTGACGCCGCTGCCGTCGAGACCGCCGCCGATGAGGCTGCAGTCGTCGAGACGCCCGCCGCCGATGAGACCGCTGCTGACGAGGCCGGCGCCGAGGCGCACGACGAGGCGATCGCCGACGCTTCCGGTGAGGAGACCGCTGAGGTCGCCGCCGCCGAGGCAGCTGACGCCAAGTAATTCCGCGACCACCACACACATCACGAAGCAAGGAGCCACCACACATGGCCAACTTCACCATCGCCGACCTCAAGGCGCTGCGTGAGCAGCTCGGAACGGGAATGGTCGACACCAAGAAGGCGCTCGAGGAGGCTGACGGAGACGTCGAGAAGGCCACCGAGATCCTGCGCCTGAAGGGGGCCAAGGGCAACGCGAAGCGCGCTGACCGTTCGACCAGCGAGGGCCTCATCGTCGCTCGCGAGCAGGAGGGCGCTGTGACGCTCATCGAGCTCGCCTGCGAGACGGACTTCGTCGCGAAGAACGAGCGCTTCATCGCGCTGGCCGACAAGGTCGCCGACGCCGTCGCAGCCGTCAAGGCAGACTCCGTCGAGGCTGCTCTCGCCGCCCAGGCGGGCGACAAGAGCGTCGAGCAGGTCATCTCCGAAGAGGCCGCGATCATCGGCGAGAAGGTCGAACTGCGCCGTGCGCGCACGATCTCGGGCGACAAGGTCGAGGTCTACCTGCACCGCACGAGCAAGGACCTGCCCCCGCAGATCGGTGTCGTCGTCGCCTACTCGGGTGACGATGCCGAGACCGCTCGCAGCATCGCGCAGCACATCTCGTTCGCGAACCCGTCGTACCTCTCCCGCGAGGACGTTCCGTCCGACGCCGTGGAGAAGGAGCGCGAGATCGTCACCGAGATCTCCCGCAACGAGGGCAAGCCGGAGGCGGCTCTGCCCAAGATCGTCGAGGGCCGTGTCTCCGCGTTCATCAAGCAGGTCGCACTGCTCGAGCAGGACTACGCGAAGGACAACAAGCTCTCTGTCGCCCAGGTGGCGAAGGACGCCGGTATCACCGTGACGGACTTCGCGCGCTTCAAGGTCGGCGCGTAACATCGTCGAAGGGGTTCGGATCAACGCGATCCGGACCCCTTCTTCATGCCCAGAAGGCACTATCTTGAATCGGGACGAGAGGATCACCCCCATGACCGAAGGCAACGGACGCCGTCGCGTTCTTCTGAAGCTCTCCGGTGAGGCGTTCGGCGCCGGCCAGCTGGGAGTCAACCCTGATGTCGTCAGTCAGATCGCGCGCGACATCGCGGCTGCCGTCGACCGTGTCGAGATCGCCATCGTGGTCGGAGGCGGCAACTTCTTCCGAGGTGCAGAGCTCAGCCAGCGTGGCATGGACCGCGGTCGCGCGGACTACATGGGCATGCTCGGCACGGTGATGAACGCGCTGGCCCTGCAGGACTTCCTCGAGCAGGCCGGTGCGCCCACTCGGGTGCAGTCCGCCATCTCGATGACCCAGGTCGCCGAGCCCTACATCCCTCTGCGCGCAGAACGCCACATGGAGAAGGGGCGCGTCGTGATCTTCGGCGCGGGCGCAGGCCTTCCCTATTTCTCCACCGACACGGTCGCCGCGCAGCGAGCACTCGAGATCGGTGCACAGGAGGTGCTCGTCGCCAAGAACGGTGTCGACGCGATCTACACCGCCGACCCGAACAAGCACGCGGACGCCGAGCGCATCGAGCGCGTCACGTACCGCGACGCTCTTCAGCGTGGACTCAAGGTGGTGGACTCCACCGCCTTCAGCCTCTGCATGGACAACAACATGGACATGCGGGTCTTCGGCATGGAGCCCAGCGGCAACGTCACCCGTGCGCTGCTCGGCGAGCCGATCGGCACTCTGGTCACCGCCTGAGCGCCTGCCGGTGCCCGAGGGTTCAGCCCGATAGAATTTCAGAACACCCCGACGATAGGAGTAACCGTGATCGCGGATGTCCTCGCTGAAACCACCTCCCGCATGGCACGAGCCGTCGAGGCCGCCAAGGAGGACTTCTCCACGGTGCGCACCGGTCGTGCCAACCCGCAGCTCTTCCAGAAGGTCCTCGTCGACTACTACGGAACGCCGACTCCTCTCGCCCAGCTCGCCTCGCTGGCGAACCAGGAGGCGCGCACCCTCATCATCACGCCGTACGACAAGTCGGCCCTGAAGGCCATCGAGCAGGCGATTCGCGACATGCCCAACCTGGGCGCGAACCCCACGAACGACGGCAACCTCGTTCGCGTGTCGATGCCGGAACTCACGGCGGAGCGCCGCAAGGAGTACGTGAAGCTCGTCAAGACCAAGGCGGAGGACGCCAAGGTGCACGTGCGCGGCATCCGTCGTAAGGCGAAGGACGAGCTCGACGGGCTCAAGAGCGACCTCGGTGAAGACGAGATCGCCCGTGCCGAGAAGGAACTCGACGCCCTCACGCGCCAGCACGTCGACCTCATCGACGACGCACTCAAGCGCAAAGAGGCTGAACTCCTCGAGGTGTAGGCGGTATGTCCGACGAACCCAATGACGACGGTGCCGACAAGCCGCAGACGCGGCGCGAGGTGCGCGACTCGTCGACCACGACGGGCGGCATACCCCTGATCGACGGGGCGTTCCCCGCGTTCGACACCGCGAGCATCCCGCCTCGCCCACCCCTTCCGGCCGAGGAGCCGGTGGTCGTGGTCTCCGCTCTCGACACCGCCGATCACTACGCGATCCGTGAACAGTGGCGCGCTGCGCGTGACGAGTTCGGCAACCACGTGTCGATCGCACGTGGTCAGCTCGACCAGGCGAACGAGCGCATCAAGGAGCGGACGGGTCGCGATCTGATCCTGGCCACGCTGATCGGCCTGGCCTTCGGGGCGGCGCTGCTCGCGTCGCTCCTGTTCATCAAGGTGCTCTTCGTCCCGTTCGCTCTGGCAGCCGCGCTGTTGGGCGTCTACGAGCTGTCGTTGGCCCTGCGCGCGTCGGGTCGTCGGGTCGATGTCGTTCCCCAGTTCATCGCCGCGACCTTGCTGGTGCTCTCCGCCTTCTTCGTGGAGTCGTGGCTCGTCTGGGTCATGCTCTTCCTCGCCGTCGCGTTCGTGATCGTCTGGCGACTCGTCGCTCAGATGGTCGCGAAAGACGGCAGAACCTATGGGGATGTGCTCGCAGATGCCGTGATCGGCGGGTTCGTGCAGATCTACGTCCCGTTCCTCGCCTCGGTGGCGCTGATCCTGTTGAAGCAGGAGGGCGGCCAGTGGTGGGTGCTCAGCTTCATCGCGATCGCCGTCGTCGCCGACACCGGGGCGTACGCCGCAGGCCTGGCGTTCGGCAAGCACCCCATGGCTCCGAGGATCAGCCCGAAGAAGACCTGGGAGGGCTTCTTCGGCGCAGTGATCGGTTCGATCGCTGCGGGTGTGCTGCTCGCGATCTTCCTGTTGCAGCTTCCGTGGTGGATCGGCGTGATCTTCGGCATCGCCATCCTGCTGTCCGCGACACTCGGAGACCTGGGCGAATCCATGCTCAAGCGCGACCTCGGGATCAAGGACATGAGCTCCTGGCTGCCCGGTCACGGGGGACTCCTCGATCGTCTGGACAGCATCCTGCCGTCCACGGTGCCCGCGCTGTGCCTCTACTTCCTCTTCTCCTCTTGGACGGTGCTGTGATGGCTGCTGACGATGTGCAGATCACCGAGGTCGCCGCGGAGGCACCTCCGGCCTTCTCTCTGACGAGCGGGCGCACGCAGGGATATCACCGGGCGGCCGTCGACACCTTCCTCGCCGCAGCGCGCACGGCATTCGAAGACGACGCAGACGACCTCACGGCGGCAGATGTACGGGTCGCCTCGTTCCCCCTCGTCAAGAACGGCTATGTCGTCTCCGAGGTCGATGCCGCACTGGGGCGCGTCGAAGACGCGCTCGCTGCTCGCGCCCGAGACCGTGTCGTACGATCCAGCGGAGCGGGTGCGTGGGTCGAGCAGGCCCGCGAGGACGCACAGGTCATCCTCGACCACCTCGCTCGACCGAAGCGTCAGCGCTTCGCACGCACCGGGTTCCTCACGTTCGGATATCGCATCGACGAGGTCGATCACGTCGCCCTCCGGATCGCCCGCTATCTGCGCGACGGCGATCCCCTGACCGCTGAGCAGCTACGCTCGGCGGCGTTCCGGATGCAACGCGGCGGATACCGCGAGGAGCAGGTCGACGCGCTCCTCGATGCCACCGTCGACGTCATCCTGGCTGTTCGCTGAGCGTTCTTCTGGCCGACTCCGGGACCAGCGGGTAGACTGCCTCCTATCGTGAACTCCCGAAACGACATGACCCCCCACAGAAACGACGTCACGCCGCTGCCTGCGTCGACGACTCTTTCTCCGCGCCAGGGCACCCGGCGCCGAGGCGTCGTGGGGTTCTTGAGCGCCCTCGCGGTGGTCGGGTTCGCGGCGGCGATGGTAGCGCCGACGGGCGTGGCGCTCGCGCAGCAGCCCGTGGATGAGGCTCCCGAATCCCTGTACGCGGCCTCGCTCGCGGAGACTCAGAATCTCACTGTCACCGTCGAAGGCGCAGCGATCGCGCCGATCGAGCGGGGCACCTTCTCCGTCTACGTCAAGCCGAAGCCCAAGCCGAAGCCCGCACCGAAACCTGCGTCATCGGAGTCTTCAGGATCCGATTCGGGTGGGGGAGGACCGCTGTTCTACACCGGCGGCGGAGCCCCCGCAGAGTGGATGGCTGCTGCCGGCATCGCAGAATCCGACTGGGGCTATGTCGACTACATCGTCTCTCGCGAGAGCGGATGGAACCCGAACGCGACGAATGCCTCGTCGGGCGCCTGCGGTCTCGTCCAGGCGCTGCCGTGCAGCAAGGTTCCCGGAAACGGCTACGACCCGGTCGACAACCTTCGCTGGGCGACGGGGTATGCCACGGGACGCTACGGGAGCTGGGCCGGTGCCCACGCCTTCTGGACGAACAACCACTGGTGGTGAGCGGCCCGCATGGCACGCTCCCGCCGACGCCGTCCGGCGCGCCCGGACCCTGAGGACTCGCTCGAGCGCCTGCTGACGTCCTGGAAGCGCACAGAAGTGCGCCGAGGCGCGGAGTGGACGGTTCAGCCGGTGTCCGCCGTCCAGGCTCAGAAGGAGTACACGTGCCCGGGGTGCGGGCGCATCGTCGCTCCGGGAACCCCTCACCTCGTCATCTGGCGCGCCGACGGCGTGCTCGGCGACGCGGCAGACCTCGCCGCACGACGGCACTGGCACACACACTGTTGGAGAATCGCATGAGCATCGAGATCCGCGGCCCACTCGAGCTTCCCGCCGTCCGCGAGGAGATCGAACTCGAGACGGCTGATGAGCTGACGCTGGTGGGAGAGCTCGCGCTTCCCGAGGCGACCGAGCCGGTCGCGACGCTCGTGACTCTGCATCCGCTGCCGACCGCCGGTGGATTCATGGATTCCCACATCATCCGCAAGGCCGCCGCACGCCTTCCGGCACTTGCGGATCTCGCCGTGCTCCGCTTCAACACCAGAGGCACCACCTCATCCCGAGGCACCAGCGACGGCGCCTTCGACGGAGGAGGGGCCGAGCAGTTCGACGTGGCCGCGGCGATGGACTTCGTGCGGGACCGCGGGCTCCCTCGTCCCTGGCTCCTCGGGTGGTCCTTCGGCACCGAGCTCGCGCTCAAATACGGTCGCGAGCACGACATCGAGGGAATCATCCTGCTCTCGCCTCCGCTGCATCGTGCCACGGATGCCGAAGTCGCGGCGTGGGCCGAATCCGACGTCGACGTCGTCGTCCTCGTCCCCGAGCTCGACGACTACCTGCGCCCCGCAGAGGCACGTGAGCGGTTCGCATCGATTCCGCACGCCACTCTGATCGCGGTCGAGGGAGGAAAGCACCTCTGGGTCGGCGAGAGCCAGACCCGAAGGGTCCTCACCGAGGTCGTCGCAGCCGTCAACCCGTCAGCGCTTCCGCTGCCGACGGAGTGGCCCGAGGGCTAGAGCTCGTTCATCCTAGGGATCAGCACCTGGCGGTAGAGGATCAGGATGCTGGCCGCGACGGGGATCGCGATGAGCGCCCCGAGGAGCCCGAGCAGGCTGCCGCCTGCGAGAGCGGCGACCACGACGACCGCGCCGGGCACCGACACCGCTCGGCTCATGATCCTCGGCGAGATCACGTACGCCTCGATCTGCATGTACACGAGGTAGTAGATCGCTGCGGCGATCGCCGTCGCGGGAGAGCCGAGTCCGGGGATCAGGCAGACGAGCACGATGATCGTGGACCCGGTCAGCGTCCCCACGAGCGGGATCAGTGAGAAGAAGAACGCCACGACGGCGAGCACCGCGGGGAACGGGGCATCGATGATCGTGAGGAAGATCATGCTCAGCACGCCGTTGATCACGCCCTGGGTGACCTGCCCCATGACGTAGTAGCCGACGGAGTCGGTGATCTGCTCGGCCAGATCGATGAACCGCTCGCGCTTCGACGCGGGAGCGAGCTGGTAGACCGCACGCTTGAGCGACGGCGTCGAGGCCGTGAGGTAGATCGTCAGGATGAGGATGATGAACGCGCCGAACAGTCCGCTGAGCAGCGCTCCTCCGGCCGCGAGTACGCCTTGACCGATGGACCCGCCGATCTGGGCGAGGTTGGTCTCGAGCCAGTCCGTGACGTAGGCGAAGACATCGTCGACCTTCAGGTTGGGGAAGGTGTCGACCATCCACTGGCGTAGGTCGGGAAGCAGCGAGTCCCGCTGCACGATGGCCGTGATCTGCGCGATGAGCTGGGAGATCTGATCGACGAGAACCGGGATGACGATCAGGATGATCCCGGCGAAGATCCCGAGGACGGCGAGGATCGTGATCAGCACGGCGAGCCAGCGGGGCAGACGCTTGCGCTCGAGGAATGACACGAGGGGGTCCAGACCCAGGCTGAGGAACAGGGCGGTGCCGACGTACAGCAGCACGGTCGACAGGCTCTGCAGGCTTCCGATCAGCAGAATCCCCAACCCCACGCCGAGCGTCGCCACGAGGGCGGTGCGGAACGGGTTGTGGATCTTCATCGCTGCTCCTTGCAAATCCGGATGCTGTCAGGTTATCGACCGGGGGCTCCCTCGCCGTGACGACGTGCCGCGTGCGCGCGAGCGGCCCCTCGTGGGCAACACACAGCTGATTTCGATAGTCTGAAATGTCGAGTGTTGCGACTCGGGCGTGCGTCCGTGTCGTGTGAGGAGACTATTCGTGCGTTTCGTATGGGCCGTCGTGGCCTTCGTGCTGGCTGCGGGACTGATCGCTGCGGGCATAGCTCAGCGAACCATCTTCGTGGGACCGTCGACCCAGACGGTGTCGGTATCGGTCGATGAACCCGCGCCCTTCGTCCTGATGGACGGCGAGGTCCTGAGAGAACATCCCGGCGCTCAGACGCTGCTCGTTCGCGGGGAGGGCGACATCTTCGCGGCCTACGGTCGCACCGCCGACATGCAGGCCTGGCTCGCCGATTCCGCCTACAACCAGGTCTCGGTCGGCGACGGCGGCGACCTCGACGTCGAATACGTCGACCCTGAGGCAGCAGCCGACGCAGGCGACGGCGGCGAGGACCAGACCGCGACGCCGGCTCCGTCCGAGACGCCGGCGGAAGACGGTGCGGCAGAAACGCCCGGCCGTAGCCCGGTCGGGTCCGACCGCTGGCTCGACTCGTTCACCGACACCGACGCGCTCATCGCCGACATGCAGCTTCCCGAGGGGATGAGTCTGCTCATCGCCCACGACGGCACTGTCGACGCTCCCGATGACATCGCCGTGTCGTGGCCGCTCGACAATTCGACTCCGCTCGCCGGCCCGCTCATGGCCGCGGGTGCCGCTGTTCTTCTCGTGGGGCTGATCCTGTACTTCCTCGGCATCCGCCACCAGCGTCGAGGTCGAGGACCGCGAAGGAAGGGCCCTGGCCCGATGCCCGCGACCGAGCCGATCGACGTCGCGCAGCTTCCGCCGGGGGAGCGGTCTGCGATCGAATCCTCATCGCCCGGTTCGCCCGACAGCGCTGCACCGTCAGACGAACAGCAAGCGGCTGATGCCGAGACCGTCGACGGCGATTCCGGATCGTCGGATGCGAACGGCACCGGAGACGAGCGGAGGTCCGACATGCGCGCACAGACTCCCACCCACAGGCGTCGTCTGTTCGCCGTGCCCGCACTCGCTCTGACGGCGGTGCTCGCCACCGGTTGCTCTGCAGATTCCTGGCCCCAGTTCGACGCGGGAACGCCGTCGCCGTCTGCAAGCGCCACGGCGATCGCACCGGACAACCAGAAGCCCCCGGCCGTCACCGAATCCCAGGCGAAGCGGATCCTCCAAGAGGTGTCGGCGACACTCTCCGACGCGGATGCGGCGATGGACATCGACCTCGCAGGAACCCGTCTCGACGGCCCCGCGCTGACCGCCCGCACGACCGAGTACGCGCTGCGTACGGCGCTTCCCGACACGCCTGTGCCGGCGGCGATCCCGACCGACGACGTCGAGGTCGTGCTTCCCGAGGCGACCGACCGGTGGCCGCGCACCGTGCTCCTGCTCTCGAAGAGCGACGGCGACGACACGGTGCCTCCGGTCGTCCTGACGATGACGCAGCAGGATCCCTGGTCGGACTACAAGGTCAACAACATGGCCGAGATGTCGGACGACGCCGTCTTCCCCGAGGTCGCACCCGCCTGGCTCGGTACCTCGCTAGTGCCCGACGACTCGGCATTCCTGACCGTCGCGCCCGGTGAACTCGCGGCGATGTTCTCGGACGTCGTCGATGCGGGGGAGAAGAGCGCGTCGTACGGGATGTTCGACGAGCTCTCGCAGAACCTCGCGCAGTCGATCCGCGACAGCCGCGACGCCGTGGTGAAGAATCTCACT
>NZ_JAGGPD010000257.1 GCF_018613995.1 Microbacterium sp. ISL-103
CCTCGGTCTCGGTCGGAGCGTCGGAATCCGGAAGGGTGATCGTGGGCGAGCCCGCGTCGTCGAGTTCCACGGTCGGCATACCATCGGTGGGCTCGACATCGGAACCGGAGGCGACGGTCGGCAGCTGCTCGATCGTCTCGACATAGAGAACGCTCGGGTTCATGCCCTCCTGCGCCGCGGGGAGCGTGAGGACCACGCTCGACCCGATCGGCAGGCACTCCGCCGCGACGGTGAACACCGTGGACTGCGTCGGGTCGACGATCTGCTGGGGCTGCTGAGCCGCGAGCAGAGCCGAGAGCACGCCGTCCGGGCCGCGCTCAGAGGTGCTGAGCACCTCGTTGGTCGTCGCGTCGATGAGCTGGTATCGCAGCGACACGAGGTCGCCGGGGAGCACGTCGTCTCCCTCGCCCTCGACCACCACGGAACGCTCGGCTTCGGCGAGATCTGCGCCCTCGGGCACCGTCACCTTGGCATCTGCGCCCGATCCCTCGACCGTCACAGCGTCGGAACCGGCCCCGGACTTCAGATCGGCGAGGCAGGAGGTCTGCGCCGAGGCGTCAGGGGTCTCCGTCGCGTCGGGAGTCGAGCCACCGGCGCAGCCCGCCAGCAGCAGGGTCGCCGCAGCGATGGTGGACAGGACGATGAGCGGACGCTTGCGCACAGTGAGACCTCAGGATCGCGGGCAGGACACCCCATCATCTCGCACACCCCTTTGTTCATGCTGGGAGGCGCGCTCCAGCTCTTCATTCCCACCCGGGCATGGAACCGGGGGTAATCTGCTCTGATGACGTCAGAGCAGTCCGTGGTGCCCGAATCCTCGCCCGCAGAGACTGAGAAGCCTCGTCACGCAGGGTTCGCGTACTCGCTGGGCCGGGGTCTGATCACCCCGCTCGCGCGCACGATCTACCGTCCCCGCATCGAAGGCAGGGAGAACGTGCCCAAGGACGGGCCCGTCATCTTCGCGAGCAATCACCTGTCGTTCATCGATTCGATCGCCATTCCCGTGGCCGCTCCTCGCCCGGTGCACTTCCTCGCGAAGTCGACCTACTTCGAAGGACCGGGCTTCAAGGGCTGGCTCAGCAAGACGTTCTTCGAATCGATCGGTGCGATCTCGGTGCGACGCGGCGCGGGAAAGGCCGCCCTCGATGCGCTCGACGTCCAGCGTCAGCTTCTCGAGGAGGGTCTGGCCGTCGCGCTGTACCCCGAGGGAACACGCTCGACCGACGGACGGCTCTACAAGGGACGCACCGGAGTCGCATTCCTCGCCCTGCAGACCGGTGCACCCGTGGTTCCGGTGGGCCTGATCGGCACGGACAAGGTCATGCCCGTCGGCGCCAAGATGCCGACTCTCAAGGAGCGCATCACCGTACGGTTCGGTGAGCCTCTCGATCTGTCACCGCACGGACCCGCCACGAGCGGCCGCGCACGCAGACTCGCCACCGACGAGATCATGGCGGCGATCCACGGTCTTTCCGGTCAGGAGCTGGCGGATGCGCACAACGAGGCGCCCGCGCAGGGCACGATCGAGAAGATCAAGCAGGCCCTGCCTCACGAGCGTCGCTGACCCCCGCGCACGGCGTCTCAGGCCGTCTGCGCCCGCACGGTGGCCTCGTGGCGAACCGGGAAGTTCATCGAGTTCGCGATGAAACACCATTCGTTGGCCTGCGCATGCGCCCGCTCGGCAGCTTCGATCATCGACTCGTCCGCGACGACGACTTCCGGCCGGAGCATCACCTCGACGAAGGCCCCTCCTCCTGACCCGTTCTCGCGCATCATGCCCGAGGCGCTGTCGCGGTACTCCACGACCACCACGCCGGCCGTCACGCATGCATGCAGATAGGACAGCAGATGACACTCCGACAGGGAGGCGAGCAGAAGGTCCTCGGGGTTCCAGCGTGAGGGGTCGCCGCGGAAAGGCTTGTCGGCGGATGCCAGGATCTCGGGCTTCCCCTGCACTTCGAGCGTGACATCGCGTCGATACTCGCGGTAGCCGCTCGTGCCCGAACCCGAGTTGCCGGTCCAGGTGGAGGTGAGGGCGTAACGGTGCTCGCCGAGGGGTGTGGAACGATCAGCCATGCCGCCAGTCTGCCAGCAGCATCCGACCCCCGGCGCACATGCGCGGCGCGAAGCGACGATATCCTGGGGAGGTGCTGGAGACTCTCACCGTTCAGGATGCCGTGGAACTCGCCGTCGTCGAGCGGAGCGGGTTCGTCGAATCCCGCCACGCCGGAGCGGCCGTCGTGCTCTCGCCCGACGGCGACGTGATCGCCCGGCACGGCAATGCCGAGGCGCTCGTCCTGCCCCGATCCAGCCTCAAGCCTCTGCAGGCTGTGGCGTGCATCACCGCGGGCGCTGCTCTCGAAGGGGAGCAGCTCGCGATGTCGACCGCGAGCCACACCGGCACCGAGCGTCATGCTTCGGTCGTCCGGGACGTCCTCACCCAGGGCGGTCTCACCGAGGATGACCTGGGCTGCCCGCCCGCATGGCCGAGCGATACGTCGGCCCGCGACGAGCTCGTGCGCGAGCACGGTGCGCAGACGCGCATCCGCATGAACTGCTCGGGCAAGCACGCGGCGATGCTCCGCGCCTGCGTCGCCACCGGATGGCCCACCGACGGCTATCTCGATCCTTCGCACCCCTTGCAGGCGCACATCCGCGACGTCATCGAGCGCCTCACGGGCGAGAAGGTCGCTCACATGGCGATCGACGGATGCGGCGCTCCGGTCTACGCGATCACCCTCACGGGCCTTGCCCGATCGATCCATCGGATCGGTACCGCATCCGACCGGTCGCCGTTCGCGCTCCACCGCGTCGCCGGCTCGCTCGGCCGAGCGGTGCGCGAGCACCCCTGGACCATCGAGGGCCCGGGACGCCCCGACACGATCGCGATCGAGTCGCTCGGCGTGTTCGCGAAGGGCGGGGCCGAGGGCGTCATGGTCATGGTCGCCCCGAACGGCACCACCGTGGCCCTGAAGATGCTCGACGGCGGGGCACGGGCCTCCACCATCGTGGCCGCGACGCTGCTGGCGCGCGCCGGCGCCCTCACCGAATCCGACGTCGCGACCCTTGCTTCCGCTCTGTCCCTCGATGGGCTCGGCGGCGGTGCACCGGTGGGTGTCATCCGAGCCAGCAGCACCC
>NZ_JAGGPD010000258.1 GCF_018613995.1 Microbacterium sp. ISL-103
GCGGGCAGCGGCACGGACGGCATCATCAGCGACGACGGATACGTGCTAACCAACCCGCACGGCGTCACGCTCGGTGGCGCGGCAGCAGACCCGACGATCCGGGTCACCACGGCGGACGGTCGCATCTTCGCGGCCACCGTCGTCGGCACCGACCCGATCTACGACCTCGCGGTCATCAAGCTCACCGACGCGAGCGATCTGACCCCGATCGACTTCGCCGACTCGTCGAAGCTGAACGTCGGAGACACCGCCGTGGCTCTCGGCGCTCCGCTCGGTCTGTCGAACTCGGTCACCACGGGCATCGTCAGCGCGTTGAACCGCAGCATCCAGATCGCCTCGTCCGCACTGCCGGACTCCTCGTCCGAGGACGCCCCGCAGGAGGAGCCGCAGACGCCCGAGGAGGGTGAAGGAGAAGGGCCGTTCCAGTTCGATCTTCCCGGGAACACCGCCCAGCAGACATCCGACACCATCTCGATCGCCGTGATCCAGACGGATGCCGCGATCAACCACGGCAACTCCGGTGGAGCACTCGTCAACAGCAAGGGCGAGCTGATCGGCATCAACGTCGCGATCGCAAGCTCCGGCAGTTCCGAGGAGTCGGGCTCGATCGGCATCGGCTTCGCGATCCCCTCGAACATCGCCCAGCGCGTGTCCGACGAGATCATCGCCGACGGCGCAGCGAGCCACGGTCTTCTCGGAGCTTCGGTCCGTGATGCCGCGAGCGTCGAGGGTGCAGAGGTCTCGGGCGCCTACATCGCAGAGGTCACCGGCGGCGGCGCCGCGGCCGACGCCGGGCTGAAGGCCGACGACATCGTCACCGCCTTCAACGGCGTGCCCGTCACGAGCGCCAGCGACCTCACCGCGCAGGTCCGCGCGGCGGCCGGTGGCAGCGATGCGAAGGTCAACTACATCCGAGGCGGCAAGGAATACGAGGCAGACGTCACCCTCGGCGAGCTCGCCGGCTGACCGGCGCTGCTCCTCGGCTCGCAGAGAAGGACGCCACCCCGCGATAGGCTCGCGGGGTGGCGTCCTTCTCCTTCGGCTCCGGCAATGCGGCCAAGCTGCTTCGGATGCCGCTCTACGTCGCCGGGCGCCTCGGAACGATCCTCGTGCCCCGCGGCACGCGATGGGTCTTCGGGTGCGGCGCCGGCATCGGCGACGGTGCTCTGGCGCTGCAGCGTCTCGTCGCCGGCGACGGACACGACACTCTCTGGCTCACCTCGTCCGACCGGGAAGATCGCGATGCCGCGGCTCTGGGGATCCGCACCGTGCGCAAGAGCGGACTCCGCGGCTGGTGGGCGACGGCGCGGGCGGGGGTCGTCGTCGTGACGCACGGTCTGGGCGACGCGAACCGCTATGCGATCTCCGGAGCTTTCGTCGTGCAGCTCTGGCACGGCATCCCGCTGAAGCGCATCGGTCTGGACTCGCCGGCGACGA
>NZ_JAGGPD010000259.1 GCF_018613995.1 Microbacterium sp. ISL-103
CACTCCGAACTCTCCCCCGGCTATGCCGCTCGTGCACTCGAGACTCTCGACCGCACGGGGGCGGCCAATGTCGGCGGTGTCATGCGCGCCGACGGACGCACCCCGTTCCAGACAGCGGTGGCACGCCTCTACAACTCCCCCGTCGGTCTCGGCGGCGGTGCATACCACGGCGGCACGCATGAAGGCGAGGCGGAGTCCGCGTACCTCGGCGTGATGCGCCGCGAGGTGCTCGACGAGGTCGGGCTCTTCGACGAGACGATCCGCCGCGGCGAGGACTGGGAACTCAATCTCCGCATCCGCCAGGCCGGACACCTCGTGTGGTTCGACCCGTCCCTGTCGGTGACCTACTGGCCGCGCGAGAGCTGGCTGCGCCTGGCACGCCAGTTCCGGGCGACCGGAGCCTGGCGCGGTGAACTCGTGCGCCGGTTCGGGCGCCGCAACGGCATCCGCTTCTTCGCTCCCCCGGCCCTGGTCGTCCTCGTGGCGGTCGCCGTCGTGACAGGCGTCCTGCAGCTGACCGGTGTCCTCGCCGGAGCACTGTCTGCCGTCGTGTCGGCCGTGGTGTACCTGCCGCTGGCCGCATATCTGCTTCTCGTGCTCGCCGTGGCGTGCCTGCCCGGTGGAGGCGGGGTGCGTCAGCGGCTCTGGACCCTGCTCGTCCTGCCGACCATGCACCTGTCGTGGGGCCTCGGCTTCCTCGGTGGGGTGCTCCGCGGTGCCCGAGACACCGTCGACGCGTCACGGCTCGGCACCCGCAACACCCCTCTCCCCTGATCCCGCGAGGGTGGTCGCGGTTCAGCGCGTGACGTATCCCTGGTCGAGGATGCGAGCGACCACGCGCTCCGCCGCATGACCGTCATCGCGCGTGTTGAACTGCGCACGCCAGGCCGCGTACCGCCGTGCATAGGCGGTCTCCTGGTCCGGGTCCGCAAGAGCGTCGACCAGCTCCTGCTGCGAACGGACCAGCGGACCGGGCGCCCGACTCTCGAGATCGAAGTAGAAACCACGGAGCTGTCCGCGATAGTGATCGAGGTCGGGCACGAGGAAGAACATCGGCTTGCCGGTGACGCTGAAGTCGAACATGACCGACGAGTAGTCGGTGATCAGCGCGTCGGCGGCGAGCAGCAACTGCGACGTCTGCGGGTAGCCGGTGACGTCGATCACGCGGGCTCCCGCACGATCTCGTCCGGTGTCGATCGTGCGCGAGTGGCCGCGCACGAGCACGACGGCATCCGTCTGTCGCGCGAGCTCCTCGGGGTTGATGAAGTCGACCATCTCCTTGCGGTCGTCCCGCCAGGTGGGTGCATACAGCAGCACGCGCTCCCCCTCGGCGATCCCGAGGTCCGCCCGAATCACGGCGGGATCCCCGGTGAGGAGCGAATCGTTGCGGGGGTAGCCCTCGACCCAGATCGGTCGACCGAAGAAGGCGTATGCCTTGCGCAGAATGCGTTCGGAGTAGGTGTTCTGCGCGAGCAGCACATCCCACCGCCGGGACTCCTTGACGACCGCGGCCATGCGCCGGGGATCGAACCCCGGGCGGTGCAGCGCGAGGCGCTTGAGCGGGGTGCCGTGCCAGGTCTGCAGCACCTTCTGGCCGGGCTTGCGCACGAACCGTCTGCGCAGCCAGTCGTTCACGATGAGCAATCGGGCGGCGGCACGTGCCCGCCACCATTCCGGGCTCCCCTCGACGACCGCGATCGCGCCCTCGGGCACGGCGACCGACAGGTCGACGACGCTCCAGTAGCGCACGACGTCCGGGGCCTGCGTCGCGAGGGCGCGGTCGATCGCCTGCGGGTTGCAGCCGACGCTGCGCCCGTAGAAGCTCTCGAAGAACACGGCGTTCTCAGTGCCGCCGGGGTGCGAGAGATAGCGGCCTTCGAGGGTGGCCTGACCCTCCGACGTCTCGTAGGCGGGATCGACCGGAGCCGCGATCTGCGCGACGGCGCCGGTCACGGCCACCCGAAGACCCGTCAGCACGTGCGGAGCGATGAACAGCTCATCGAGCTCGGCATCCGGTACGCGGATCTCGTAGTCGCCGGCGGGCAGCGGCAGCTCGGCGCCACCCCATCGCGCTGCACGCAGCGGGAAGGTCGCCTTCCAGGTCTTGCCGCCACCGGTGATCCGCGCGTCGACCCGGGCACGAGGCCCGACCAGCTCCGCCGTGGCGGGACGGTGACCTGCCCCTGCGATGATCAGCGTCTCTGCCGCTTCATCGATTCGGGCCGTGGTCATGCTGCTCCCTTCGGCGCGGGGATGCCTCGCGCACGGATGGTCTCGTACACGCGCCGGGTGTTGCCTCCGTCGCGGAATGCGTGCATCTCCGCGCTGAGCGTAGCGGACCTGCGCGACCTCGCGGCGAACACGCCGTCATCGTCCAGCAGGCTGGAGAGCTGCGCGAGCAGCGCGTCCCAGTCCGCCGCCGCGTCGTCTCCGGCGACATCCTCGAAACGTCCGTAGAAGCCTCGGGTGCGGGCGTACTCCTCGGCATCGGGAGCCAGGTACAGCACCGGAATCGCGAGAAGGCCGACGTCGTAGGCCAGTGACGAGTAGTCGGTGATCAGCACGTCGACCGCGGGAAGAGCCGGCGTGACGTCGGGAAGCGACGACGCGCCGAGCGACCGCACCCTGCCGCTGGGCAGCGGCGGCGCGTAAGCCCCCTCGCCGAGCGGATGCGAGCGGATCAGGAGCACGGCGTCGCTCTGCTCGAGGACGCGGATGATCTCGACCCACTGGGCGGCGCTCGGCACGGCGGGATCGGCCGCACCGTCCCGCCAGGTCGGGGCATAGAGGATCGTCCTCGTCCTCTCGGGCAGCGGGCCGACCGCGTCAGCGAGAAGATCGGATGCTGCCGCTCGGCGCTCGTCCGCCGCCCCTGCCGACAGCACGTCGACCCGAGGCTCTCCGGTGACGACCACCCGGTCGTCGCCGAGCGCGAAGGCGGACTCCAGCCGTCCGCGGGAACGGTGCGAGGCGGCGGGCAGTACCCGGATGCGCTGCGCGGCAGAGCGGTAGAGGATGCCGACGAGACGACGCAGAAACGGCGCGCCCGGGACATCGGGGACCTGGGTCGTCGCCGGCGAGTCC
>NZ_JAGGPD010000010.1:0-359 GCF_018613995.1 Microbacterium sp. ISL-103
ATGGTGCCCTCCAATAGTCGTGTCCGAGTGATCATGATGCGTCGGATCCGCGGCGAGCGCAGGGCCGTTGACAGGTCCGTCCTCGACCGGGATGATCCCCGCCGGGGGCGACTCCTGCGCGTTACTCGATCTGCCCGATGGGTTCGCGCTTCTCGGCCTGGAACTGATCTTCCGCACGGCCGCGGGCCCAGTACGCCGAGATCGAGAGGCGGTCTCGCGGCACCTCGTGCTGCTTCAGCAGCGCCCGCACCGACTTGATCGTGCCCCGCTCGCCGTGCGCGAAGACTCCGGGCACGCCGTCCGCCCACGGCAGGTCGGAGAGCGCGGCGAGCAGTTCGTCGTCGGTCTGCGTCCACCGC
>NZ_JAGGPD010000010.1:370-15462 GCF_018613995.1 Microbacterium sp. ISL-103
AAGCGCGGTGTGGTCGCCGATGAGCAGGTGCCAGGGCAGTTCGGGATCGGGACTGTAGCCGCCGCCTGCACCGCTGACGACCAGGGTGTCGCCCACCTGCGCCCTGCGCGCCCACGGGCCCGCCACGCCCTCGTCGCCGTGCACGACGAAATCGATCACGAGTCTGCGCTGCTCGGCATCCGACGCGCGCACAGTGTAGGTGCGACGGGTGGGCAGCTTGTCGGGGCTCTCCTCGCGCAGCTGCGCGAGGTCATAGGGAGGGGTCAGCCCATGGCTCGGGTCTGCGAACAGGATCTTGACGTACTTGTCGGTGTAGACGTTGTCGGTGAACGCCTCGTACCCGTCACCTCCGGCCGTGATCCGCACGAGATCGGGACTCACCTGCTCGATCTGCTGCACCGTGAGGACGGCTTGGCTGGGCGTGCGACGGGGCTGTTCCGGCATCGGGTCTCCTGACAATGGGAAGGAAGTCCTCTCCAGTCTGCCCTCGCCACACAGCACAGGCCGAGGTTCTCAGTCAATCCTTTGAGTCGACATCGGCGCAGTCGCTACTCTCTCGTCATGACCTCCGAAATCGACCCGGACCTCGAGCGTGTCGTGCACGCCCAGATTCGCGACCTGCAGGCCGTCATCGCGAAGGTGTCGCAGGACTACAGCGGACACCCGACCCAGGAGGTCAGGGATGCCGTGCAGAGAGAGGTCGATGCGCTCGGCAACGGAGCGACCATCGTCGACCCCGAGCTGAGCCTCGGCGCGCAGGCGGTCAGCGAGGGCAAGCACCCGCGTCTGTCCGACGAGGGCAAGCTCCTCACCGAGGACTGAGCTCGCAGCCGCCGGTCAGGCGGTGCAGAGGTCGGTGTCGGCGCTGCGGCTGACCGCGTCGACCGGCCGCGACGGGGGCGGGGTGGCACGGGGCTGCGAGGTCAGCTCGGCGTAGTCGGCGCCCAGCAGCAGCTGCACTCCGTCGATGTCTCCGGTCTGCACGGTGACGCCGATGCCGAGCTCGGATGCCAGAGCCTGCGCCGTCTGCTGCGCCTCCGGCGTGTCTGCCGCGGTGATCGTCGTGAGCTCCGTCGCCTCCGCGTTCGCGAGACCCGACACCGAGTATCCGTATCCGGTCGCATCCTCCGAGACGCGCGATGCGAGACCTGCCACACCCGCGCCGTTGAGGATCTGCACGGGGGCGGTGCGCACCGTGACGTCGGGCTCGGCCTCATCGGTCGTCAGCACGATCGGCGCGTCGTCGATCAGCGCCCGGAAGATCACGTCGGCATCGGCTGTGGGCACCACCCGATTGCGATCCTGCGGCGCCTCGACAGTCGGCATCGTCAGGAACGTGACGCTGCTCATCGGCACGTTCGCGAGGCGGGCGGCGAGACCCGCCAGGTCGGTCAGTGCGCCGAGCCCCGGATCGACGGTCATCGACGAGGTGACCGCGTCGAGGAACGCATAGAGACGGTCGGGGCGCACCAGCACATCCGACTTGGTGGCCTTCTGCACGATCGCCGAGAGCACCATCTGCTGGTGGCCGAGGCGCGCGATGTCGCTCTCCTCGGCGAGCGCGTGCCGGGTGCGAGCGAGAGCGAGCGCCTGGTCGCCGTTGATCGACTGCGCACCGGCCGGCAGATCGAGGCGGGCGTGGCCGTCCTGCAGGGCCTCGGGCAGGCACACGTCGATGCCGCCCATCGCGTCGACCATGCCGATGAACCCTTCGAAGTCCATCTGCACGAAGTGGTCGATCGTCACGCCCGTCAGCTGCTCGACGGCAGCCACCGAGCAGGCGGGGCCGTACTGCAGGGCGGCGTTCAGCATCCCCCAGCCGCCACCGTACGACCCGCTGCCGGTGTCGTCGCAGGCAGGCATGTCGCCCACGGTGTCGCGGGGGATCTGCACGGCGTCGATGCGGGTGTTGTCGCTCGAGATATGCGCCAGAACCATCGCATCGCTGCGCTCACTGCCGTCGTCTTCGCCGAAGCCGTCTGATTCGAGCGCTCGCGAATCCGACCCGAGCAGCAGGATGTTGAGCTCCCCTGTCGCGATCTCGGGTTCGTCGCTGCCCGTGTCGGATCGCAACGGCGCGGTGGTGATGTTGCCCTGCAGCTGCGCGTAGACGACTGCTCCGACGCCCACCAGCACCGCGACGACCAGCACGCTGATCCAGCCGATCACCCGGCCACGCCGCCGGCGCGGTCGAGCCGCGGGGGCGGAGTCGGGGGTCATGTCGCTCTGGGGGGATTCTGGCCGTCTCACTGGTTCACACCATCACGACTCGGCCGCGACCACAAACACGTGGGGGCGGCGAGTCCTGCGAGGGTGCTGTGAGATCGTCGGCCGTCACGCCGTGACGTAGCCCCGCGACGAGTCGTCGTGGACCAGTCGGTAGTCGGCGCTCGAGCCGTCGCGGTCGTGGGCGGCAAGGCCCCACACTCGGGCCGACCTCGTCTGCGCCGGGGTCCGATCGCCGTACTCGAGCACGAAGGCCGTCGGCATTCGTCCCTCCCGGTACTCGCCGACGACGTAGTGAGGGCTGGCGAGACCGCCCGAGTGCACCCGCCCGACGAAATGAGCGGGGTCTGTCACACGGGGCGGCGATGCGAGCAGGTCGGAAGGCGTGATGTGCTGCACGGCCGGCTGTTCGGTGAAGGAGAGGATCGAAGGCGGCGACGATCGGTACTCTGGGGCGTGTTCGTGACTCATGCGAGCCTCCTCAGTCAGGGATGGTGGCGTTACACGGACAGTGGTGCCGGGGCTGCAACCCCGGCACCACGTTGTTCTTCCACCGTACCTTATTTTGAGTTATTCAAAATAACTGGATGCTCTCGGCGCGTCGATCGGCAGCGGTGAGTAGCCTTCATCCATGAGCTTCCACATCGAGCACACCCTCGACGGCCGCCAGACGAGCACCGGCGCATACGACTCTCTCGGTGAGGCGGTGATGGCGGCGCTGGGCGTGAAGCGCGCGCCTGTTCTCATCGTCGACGACTCTGTCTCGTCTGCTGACGGGCAGCCCGTCGCCGTCGTCCTGAAGAAGGGCGAGGTGCTCACCGCGACCGACGAGCCCGAGTGGTGGAGTCGACTGAAGAAGGCGTCTCAAGAGAAGCTCCTCGCCGGCGGGCGCCTCGACGCCGCGGTCGTGACGGATCTCACCGATGCAGGTGGCGCTGTGGCCGCGACGGCATGGGAGAGCGGCCCGGTCGAGGAATGGGAGCTGACCCCGGCATCCGACCATGACTGGGTGCGCTTCGAAGCGGCGCGGCGAGCGGTCCGGGGCTGAGGCACCGGCCCCGCACCTGCTGACGCATGAGAAAGGCCCGGTTCCTCGAGAGGAACCGGGCCTTCTTCACATCTACTGCTCGCTGTGCGCGAGGGGGGACTTGAACCCCCACGTCCATAAGGACACTGGCACCTGAAGCCAGCGCGTCTACCATTCCGCCACTCGCGCGAGTATGTCGGGCTCCGAAGAACTCAACTTCCCAAAGATATCACGCGATCCGCCCGACGAAGAAACCGGGGCCGGCACCGTCTGCAGGACGCGGGCACGGATGCAGGAGCAGACACCGTTCTCCGGTCCTGCACCCGTGCTTCGGTCCTGCATTCGGCACCATCCGCCCCGCCCCAGGGCCGCGCACCCCTCCCCCACTCCCCCGGAATCTCGCGGTTCTCACCCGCCGCGACGGCGTTCACCCAGGACACCTGGCTACGATGTCCCTACCGGTCTGCATGCCAGAGGAGCCCAGTGGGACTACTTGACAGCTTTGAGAAGGGTCTCGAGCGCGCTGTGAACAGCGCCTTCGCGAAGACCTTCCGCAGCGGCATCCAGCCTGTGGAGATCGCTTCGGCGCTTCGTCGTGAAGCCGATACGAAGGCTGCTGTCGTCAGCCGCGACCGCATCATCGCGCCCAACAGCTTCGTGGTCGGCCTGAGCACCGATGACGCCGAACGGATGCGCGGACTCGGCGGCGCGCTCACCGATGAGCTGCACGCGCTTCTCACGAAGCACGCCAAGTCGCAGGGCTACAGCTTCTCGGGCCCCCTGTCGATCTCGCTCGAGGGCGACGACAAGATCGCCACCGGCACGGTGCATGTCAGCTCGGGCACCGTCGAGGGCCGTGTGAACTGGCAGGCCGTGATCGACGTCGACGGCCGCAGGCACTCGCTCACGACCGCCCGCACGATCATCGGCCGCGGCACGGATGCCGACATCACCATCGCGGATGCCGGATCCAGCCGCAAGCACGTCGAGGTGCTGTGGGACGGCGAGCGCGCCATGATGCGCGACCTCGGCTCGACCAACGGCACCAAGGTGAACGGACAGAAGGTGCGCGAAGCCGCGCTCCCCTCCGACACCACTCTGACCATCGGACGCACCGATCTGGTGTTCCGCATCGTCCCCGTCGCCTCTCCGTCACGCCCGCCGCGGCCTCGTGACGACGACGCGACCCGTGCGTTCGGAGCCCTCTCGTGAGCACTCCCAGTGAACTCGTCCTCCTTCTGCTGCGCGTCGGCTTCCTGCTGCTGCTGTGGTTCTTCGTGTTCGGCGTCGTCTATTCGCTGCGCGCCGACCTGTTCGGCATGAAGGTGCGCAAGCTCCCCGCCGAGGCCGCCGCAGGAACAGCCGTCCCCGCGCAGGCTGCGGCCCCCGCATCCCGCCCCGCATCGTCGAAGCCCAGCACCGGCCCCGCGACGGTCGCGACGGCCAAGCGCCTCGTCATCACCTCGGGGCCCAAGGCGGGGCTCGAACTGCCTCTCGGCACCGAGACCCTGACGATCGGGCGCTCGAGCGAATCGGCCCTCGTCATCCGCGACGACTACACCTCCAGCCATCACGCGCGCCTGCTGCTGCGCGGCGACAGCTGGGCCATCCAGGACCTCGACTCGACCAACGGCACCTTCGTCGCCGGTCAGCGGGTGACCGGCGGCCCGGTCGGCCTCGCCCTCGGCACCCCGATCAAGGTGGGCGCCACGACCTTCGAGCTGCGAGCCTGACCCCGGCATGGTCTTCGAAGGCTCGAGCGCCGCGATCTCCCACACCGGGAAGATCCGCTCCAACAACCAGGACTCCGGATACTCCGGGGCGAACCTGTTCGTCGTCGCCGACGGCATGGGCGGCCACGCCGGTGGCGACGTCGCCTCGAGCCTCGCGATCCACCGCCTGGAGCCTCTCGACCAGCCGTACACGTCGACCGAAGACGCGCAGGCCTCTCTGCAGGCCGCGGCGACCACGGCCGCCGGCGACCTGATCCGCGCCGCGAAGGATCGCCCCGAGCTCGCGGGCCTCGGCACCACGCTCAGTGCGATCATCATGGTCGACGACTACGCGGTCATCGGTCACATCGGCGACTCGCGCATCTATCTCTACCGCGACGACGCGCTGACCCAGATCACGGCCGACCACACCTTCGTGCAGCGACTCGTCGATTCAGGACGCATCACGCCCGAAGAGGCCCGCTATCACCCGCGCCGTTCGGTGCTCATGCGCGTGCTGAGCGACATGGACGCGGATCCCGAACTCGACATGTTCGTCATGCACACCCAGCCGGGCGACCGCTGGCTGCTGTGCTCCGACGGGCTCTCGGGCGTCGTCGACGAGGCGCACATCCTCAAGGCGATGCGCATGGGGATGGCACCGGGGCGCACCGCAGACAACCTGCTCAAGCAGGCGCTCGACGGCGGGGCCCCCGACAACGTCACGATCGTGCTCGTCGAGGTCGGCGGCCAGCACGCCCTGCACTCCGGAACCGCGACCGTCGTCGGCTCCGCCTCGAACCCTGCCAACGTCACCGTGCCGCCGGTGCGGGCCCCCCGCGGCAACTGGCTGCACCCGGTGCGCCAGGCGGCGAACGACCCCAGCCACTTCGAGCCCGCCCCCGAGTACCTCGAAGAGCTCATCGAAGAAGACCGTCGCCGCGCCAAGCGCCGCCGCATCGGGTGGATCGCCGGCATGCTCGTGGTCGTCGCGGTGCTGGCCTTCGCCGCGTTCGCCGCGTACAGCTGGACCCAGACCCGCTACTTCGTCGGCGCCGACGAAGACAGCGTCGTGATCTATCAGGGCGTGCAGCAGAACATCGGTCCGATCACGCTCTCGACGCCGCTGCGCGACACCGACATCCTGCTCGCGAATCTGCCTCCGTATCAGCGTGACTCCGTGGAGCGCACCATCACGGCACGCTCGTTCTCGGATGCCGAGGCCATCGTCGCCCGTCTGCAGGCCGGCGCCGACCGCGTCACCGGCGAAGAGACACCCCTGCCGACGCCGCTGCCCACTCCCCTGCCCACCCCCTCTCCGACGGAGGACGCAGGATGAGCACCGAGGTCACGGCCGACACCAGCGTCATCAAGGCCCTCAAGCGCATGCGGATGCCGCAGACGCAGCGCAACCGCGAGTTCTGGCTGCTGCTGTTCGCGGTCGCCCTCAGCGGCGCCGCCCTCACGCTCGTGCAGCTGGGCGCACTCGGCCTGATCGACCCGATGATCCTCGCGATCGGCGGCGGTCTCGCAGTTCTCGCGTTCGCGGTGCATTTCGTGCTGCGCGCGGTCGCCGCCGACGCCGACCCGTTCGTCCTGCCGATCGCGACTCTGCTCACCGGCCTCGGCATCGCGATGATCTACCGCATCGACATCGCCAAGTCGCTGACGGGATGGAACGCCTATTCGACGAAGCAGCTGGCGTGGACCGCGATCTCGCTCGCCGGGGCGATCGCCTGCGTCATCCTGCTGCGCAACTACCGGGTGCTCTTCCGCTACACCTACATCTTCGGCCTCTCGGGAATCCTGCTGCTGCTGCTGCCGTTCGTTCCGGGCCTGCGCATCCCCGACGCGAACGCCCAGGTGTGGGTCTCGCTCGGCGGCATGTTCGCCTTCCAGCCGGGTGAGCTGGCGAAGATCTGCCTCGCGATCTTCTTCGCCGGCTACCTGGTGCGCACCCGAGAGAGCCTGACCTCGGTCGGCACCAAGTTCCTCGGCATCACCTGGCCGCGCATGCGGGAACTCGGCCCGGTGCTGGTCGTCTGGGCGATCTCGCTCGGCATCATCGTGATCCAGCGCGACCTCGGCACCGGAACCCTGATCTTCGGCATGTTCGTCGCGATGCTCTACGTCGCCACCGGCAAGACGAGCTGGGTGCTGATCGGCCTCGCCCTGGTCGCCGCGGGCGTGGCGGTCGCGACGCAGATCCTCAGCTACGTGCAGGGGCGCTTCATCAACTGGCTGTTCCTGTTCGACCCCGACAAGGTCGACCCCGACGGCGCCGGCTTCCAGCCCATGCAGGGCCTGTTCGGCCTGGCCCACGGCGGTCTGCTCGGCACCGGATGGGGCCAGGGTCGCCCCGACGTCACCCCGCTCGCACACAGCGACTACATCATCACCAGCCTCGGCGAAGAGATCGGCCTGATCGGCCTGTTCGCCATCCTCTGCCTCTACATGGTGTTCGTCAGCCGCGGCGTGCGCATCGGGCTCGCCGGTCAGGACGACTTCGGCAAGCTGCTCGCGATCGGCCTGTCGTTCACGATCGCCCTGCAGGTGTTCATCATGGTCGGCGGTGTCACCAGGGTCATCCCGCTGACCGGTCTGACCACCCCGTTCCTCGCCGCCGGTGGATCCTCGCTCATCGCGAACTGGCTGATCGTGGCGATCCTGCTGCGCATCTCCGACGGCGTCCGCAGTCAACCCAGGGCGGTGATCGGCTGATGACCAAAGAGCTCCGTCGACTCAGCATCGTGATGCTGTTCATGTTCATCTCGCTGTTCGCGGCGACCAGCTGGATCCAGGTCGTCGAGGCGGATGCCCTCGGCCAGGACCCGAACAACCGGCGCACGCTGCTCGACAGCTACGAGATCCAGCGCGGGTCGATCATCGTCGACGACGTCGCCATCGCCTCCTCCACCCCGTCGGATGACCGCTACCAATTCCAGCGGGTCTACACGGATGCCGCGATGTGGGCGCCGGTGACGGGCTACTTCAACCCGGCGCTGCAGTCGGCGACCGGCATCGAGAGGGCGATGAACGCCGATCTCTCGGGCACCGGATCGAGCGCCTTCTTCGCAGAGATCGAGCGGATCCTGTCGGGGCAGCCGCAGCGCGGGTTCAGCGTCGAGCTGAGCCTCGACACGGCCGCACAGCGCGCGGCCTACGAGGGCCTGCAGGGACTCAACGGCGCGGTCATCGCCATCGAGCCGAAGACCGGCCGCATCCTCGCGATGGTCTCGACCCCCGGGTTCGACACCAACCTGCTCGCCACGCACGACGCGGATGCCGCGAACGCGGCCTACGACCAGCTCGACGAGGATTCGACGAAGCCCCTCTCGAACCGCGCGATCGCGGGCGACCTCAACCCTCCCGGTTCGACGTTCAAGCTCGTCGTCGCGGCCGCTGCCTACGCCTCGGGTGACTGGACTCCGAGTTCGACTCTGCCGAACCCCGCGCGCTACCAGCTGCCCGGATCGTCCAACACGGTGGCCAATGCCTGGGGCGGCACCTGCGGCAGCGGAGCGACCGTGACGATCTCCGAAGCCATCCGACTGAGCTGCAACATCCCGATGGCCGAGCTCGCGGTGCAGCTCGGCGACGACGCGATCCGCGAGATGGCCGAGAAGTTCGGGTTCAACCAGAGCTTCGCCACGCCTCTCGAATCGACGCCCTCGAGCTACCCGCGCGGCCTCAACGATCCGCAGACCGCGCTCACCGGATTCGGTCAGGGACAGGTCACCGCGACCCCCCTGCAGATGGCCATGGTGGCGGCGGGAATCGCGAATGACGGCGTCGTCATGAACCCCCGGCTCGTCGACACGGTCATCGGCAACGACCTCTCGGTGGTGCGGGCGTTCGACGACTCCGAGTTCGGCCGTGCCCTCGAGCCCGAGGTGGCCGACCAGGTGACGGCGTCGATGGTCGCGAGCGTCTCAAACGGCGCCGCGCAGGGTGCAAGAATAGACGGGGTCGATGTCGCCGGGAAGACCGGTACGACCGAGAACGATAACAACCCGTACACGTTGTGGTTCACCGGTTTCGCGCCGGCGGACGACCCCGAGGTTGCGGTAACGGTCCTCGTCGAAGACGGCGGCGGACAAGGGCAGTCAGGATCCGGCGACACCATCGCCGCTCCGATTGCGAAGAAGGTCATAGAGGCGGTGCTGGGCAGATGAGACCGACGCAGGGTGTGTCGTTCGGTGGTCGCTACGAGCTGCAGTCGCGTATTGCGATCGGCGGCATGGGCGAGGTGTGGGAGGCGACGGATCACGTCATCGGCCGCACCGTGGCCATCAAGATCCTCAAGGACGAGTACATGGGGGACCCCGGGTTCCTCGAGCGGTTCCGCGCTGAGGCGCGCCATGCCGCGCTCGTCAACCACGAGGGCATCGCGAGCGTCTTCGACTACGGCGAGGAGAACGGCAGCGCCTACCTCGTCATGGAGCTCGTGCCCGGCGAGGCGCTCTCGACCGTGCTCGAGCGCGACGGTGCGCTGAGCGCCGACAAGACTCTCGACATCGTCGCCCAGACGGCATCCGCTCTGCAGGCAGCCCACGCGGCCGGCCTCGTGCACCGCGACATCAAGCCGGGAAACCTGCTGATCACGCCCGACGGGCGCGTCAAGATCACCGATTTCGGCATCGCCCGTATCGCCGACCAGGTGCCGCTGACGGCCACCGGTCAGGTCATGGGCACCGTGCAGTACCTGTCGCCCGAGCAGGCGTCGGGTCACCCGGCCTCCCCCGCGACCGACACGTACTCGCTGGGAATCGTCGCGTACGAGTGCCTCGCCGGCAAGCGCCCCTTCACGGGCGAGTCGCAGGTGGCCATCGCGATGGCGCAGATCAACGAGCAGGCCCCGCCGCTGCCGCCGACCGTGCCGATCCCGGTGCAGAACCTCGTCATGGCGATGATCGCCAAGAAGCCGGCCGACCGGCCCTCGTCCTCCGCCACGGTGGCTCGCGCCGCGCAGGCGCTGCGACGCGGCGACCTGAACTCCGCGGCCATCGCCGTGCCCGCCATCGCCACCGGCGGTGTCGCCTCCGATGACGCCACGCGTCTTCTCACGGCCTCGGGCGACGACGGTGCGACGCGCATCCTTCCCACCACGGCTCAGCTCCCCACCGGAGACGAGGCCGAAGAGGATGCCGAGAAGAAGAAGAAGCGCAGCCCGTGGACGTGGCCGCTCATCGCCCTGATCGCGCTGCTCGTGATCGTGCTCGGCGGAACCGTTTTCGCTCTGATGAACCAGGGCGACGCAGACCCCGAGCCCACGGGCTCGGCCACCACGAGCGAGACTCCGAAGCCGACTCCGACCGAGACCCCGACGGAAGAACCCGCCCAGGTCGACGTCGACGCTCTGGGGCTCAAGGGCATGCAGTGCGAGGCCGCTCGCACGGCGGCGACCAACGCGGGCCTCCAGGCCGAGTGCGTCGTCGGCAACACGATCGCGCCGTCCGCCGACCAGGTCGGCACGGTCGAATCGGTGCAGCCCGGTGGCAACGTGCCCGAGGGCACCGCCATCACGCTGACGACCTACAAGGAGCAGGTGCAGGTCGGCAAGCCGTCGGGAACCCCGACCCTCGCCGGCACGCCCACCGAGGGCCAGCCGATCACGCTCAACTGGCCGAACTTCGAATGCCCCTCCGGCACGCCTGCGCGGTCGGCGTTCGAGGTGACGCTCACCAACGCGACCTTCTCGGGTGGCAACGCCGGCGAGTCGATCCGCAGCTTCGGTCCGAGCGTCCTCTCGACGCAGATCGTGCCCGGCACCGCGGGTCAGAGCGTCACAGCCACGTTCCGGGTGTTCTGCGGCAGCGACATGCCGTCGCCCCAGTCGGATGCCATGCCCGGCGTGGTCATCCTCCCGGCGGCTCCGGTCGACGGCGAGGGCGGCGAAGGCGGCGAGGACGCGGGCTGATCGCCCACTCGCAACGTAGGCTGAGCATTCACCAGGTCGTATCAGGGGGTAGTACGTGTCGACAGAGCCACGCGTTCTCGCGGGACGCTACCGCGTAGACGAGCTCATCGGGCACGGTGGCATGGCCAAGGTCTACCGCGGATACGACCTGACCCTCGGCCGCGCGGTGGCCATCAAGATCCTCGACCCCGAGCTGGCCCGCGACAACGCGTTCCGCACGCGCTTCCGCCTCGAGGCGCAATCCGCATCGCGCATGTCGCACCCGTCGATCGTGCGCGTCTACGACGCCGGCGACCCGTCGACCACAGACAGCACCACCGATGAGCCGCCCTACATCGTGATGGAGCTGATCAGCGGCACGCTGCTGAAGGACATCATCGCCCAGGGTCCGGTGCCGGTCGACGACGCCGTGCGCTACGTCGACGGCATCCTCGAAGCCCTCGACTACTCGCACCGAGCGGGTGTCGTGCACCGCGACATCAAGCCCGGCAACGTCATGGTCACTGAAAAGGGCCAGGTCAAGGTCATGGACTTCGGCATCGCCCGAGCCGTGTCCGACTCTTCGTCGACGGTCGCCGAGACCACTCAGATCATCGGCACCGCCGCATACTTCTCGCCCGAGCAGGCCAAGGGCGAGCCCGTCGACGCACGGGCTGACCTCTACTCGACCGGCGTGGTGCTCTACGAGCTGCTCACCGGGCGCCAGCCGTTCCGGGGCGAGTCCCCGGTCGCCGTCGCCTATCAGCACGTCAGCGAGACGCCTGTTCCGCCGACCGAGGTCAACGAGGACTCCCCCGGAGCCCTCGACCCGATCGCGCTGCGCGCCCTCGCGAAAGACCCCTACCAGCGCTATCCGGATGCCGCGCACTTCCGTGCCGCACTCGATTCAGCCGTGTCGGGTCACGCGCCCACCCGCAAGGAGCTGGGCGCTCTCACCAGCGAGCTCTACGGCGAGAGCCCGCGTGCAGCGCAAGAGACCGCCCGGTCTCTGCGACAGCTGAGCACGGACACCACGATGGCGCGCACGCAGTCGGGTCCGCCCGTCGCGTGGATCTGGGCCGGAGTCGCCCTGCTCGCGGTGCTGCTCGCATCCGTGCTGTTCTGGGTGTGGACGATCAGCATGCGCCCCGACGACGTGCCGACGAGCTCGCGGGTCGTTCCCGACCTCGTGAACGTCTCGTCCGAGCGCGCGCAGGAGGATCTGGGCGAACTCGATCTCACCTCGAAGCTCGTACTCGAGTCGAGCAACGAGATCGCCGAGGGCAACGTCATCCGCACCGATCCCGAGCCCGGAACCGCCGTGAGCGAGGGCGACGCCGTCACGCTCTACGTGTCGTCCGGCAAGGAGACGGTGGTGGTGCCGACCCTCGAAGGACTCTCGCTGGCCGCCGCCAAACAGGCGATCACCGGTGCGGGGCTGCAACTCGGCACGGTGATACAACGCAACGACAAGGGCCTCGCTGCCGACACCGTCATGGAGGCGAGCGAGAAGGCCGAGAGCGAGGTCGCCCCGAAGACGGTGGTGAACCTCGTCGTCGCCAGCGGTCGCGTCACCCTCACCGACGTGTCCGGGTGGACCATGGAAGCGGCCCAGGCAGAGCTCGAGCGCATCGGTCTCACGGCGCAACCGGTCGAGCTCACCGACTGCGACCCGACGAACCCGGCGACCGTGGCATCGATGTCAGCGGCTCCCGGCGACGTCGCCATCGGCTCGACCGTCGAACTGCGCTACTGCGTCGCCGCCGGCTGAGCGCCGCGCGGATCAGCGCCCGACAGCGGGTGCAGGTGGGCTGAGCGCGCCACGGCCGAGGTGTCTCCGCACAGCTCGAGCCAGTTGGCGAGCAGGCGATATCCGCCCTCAGTGAGCACGCTCTCGGGGTGGAACTGCACTCCGACGATAGGCAGGTCGGTGTGAGCCAGCGCCATCACCGTGCCGCTGTCGGTGCGGGCGGTGACGACGATGTCGGGCGGCAGCGACGACTCCTCCAGCGAGAGCGAGTGGTAGCGCCCCACATCGAAGGGCGAGGGAATGCCGGCGAACAGCGCAGAGCCGTCGTGGATGACGCTCGACACCATGCCGTGCATCAGCTCGGGGGCCTCGGTGACCGGCGTGCCGAACGCCTCGCCGATGACCTGGTGCCCGAGGCACACGCCGAGCAGAGGCATCCGTCGCCGCGCGGCGATCCGCACTGCGTCGAGAGATGCGCCCGCGTCAGACGGGGCGCCCGGCCCCGGCGAGAGCATCAGCGCATCGACACCGTCGAGCAGACGCTCGAGGTCTGCCGCATCGACCGCATCCGATTCGACCAGAGCGACGTCGGCGCCGAGCTCACGCAGGTAGCCGACGAGGGTGTGCACGAAGCTGTCGTGGTTGTCGACGACCAGCACCCGCGTCATTCGAGGTCGACCTCACCCGGCGTGATGAGCGGGCTGACCCAGGGGAACACGTACCAGAACAGCCCGTAGAGCACGGCGGCGATCAGCGCGAGCAGGATGAAGAGCTTCAGCCACCACGGACCGGGAAGGATGCGCCAGAGTGCGGCGTACATGAGTCGTCTCGTTCCGTAGGGCTAGATCGACGGCGCGGCCGGCGGCGGGGGCGGGTCGGTGAGAGCCGGGGGCGGACCCTCTGCCCGCGGCTGGAAGCTCTCGAAGACGCCATAGGCGACGATGCGCTCGGCCAGAGAGTAGAGGGGCGAGCAGGCGGTCAGCGTGATGTACTTCTCGCCGGTCTCGACGCCGGGCATCTGCGGCACGTCCAGCAGCACCTCGGTCTGGGTGGGCGTGACGTACTCGAGGGTCCGGAACCGGTAGGTGAACCAGCCGTCGGGCGTCTCGACCACGATCGCGTCGCCGATCTGCAGCTTGTCGAGCTGGTTGAAGGGCTTCCCCCAGGTGGTGCGGTGACCTGCCATCGCGAAGTTGCCGACCTCGCCGGGCATCTTCGAGTCGGTGTAGACACCGATTCCGAGCTTGTCGAGGGTGCGTGCCCGGCTGGTGCCGCCGTAGATCCCGACGTTGTAGTCGGCGCCGAACCGAGGGACGTGCATGTTGCCGAGGCGTTCGGTGTCGGCGGGCGGTGCGGGGATCACCGGCTCGAAGGTCGTGGTGCCGTCGTCGGCCTCGATCACCGGCGGCAGCTCGGGTGTGGGGCCGCTCGCCCACTCCTCCGAGACGGCAGCGCCCTCTTCGTTCTTCTGGGCGCTGATGATGATGTCGCCGATCCACATCTGCCACGCCACGAACAGCAGGACGAGCACTCCGGCGGTGAGCAGAAGCTCACCGAGGACTCCCGTGAAGGTGGCACGCGATCGAGGGCGGCGGCGTGGTGCTCGTCGCTCCCCCGAGACGACGGATGCAGTCATGCCGCGATTTTATCCCTCTGATCCGAACTCGCGCCTGTGAAGCCTGGTTTTCCGCGCGATATGCGACTCTTCGGTACACTGTGGGAATGGCACGCGACCGCAAGATCGAAGAACCCGAAGCTCCGCGCAGCGAAGGTGAGGCCGCGCCCAACGCCGTGTGGTTCAAGCCGGTGATGATCGGCTTCATGCTGCTGGGTCTGATCTGGATCCTCGTGTTCTACATCTCGGGCATGCAGTTCCCGATCCCGGGTCTCGACAACTGGAATCTGGCCATCGGCCTGGGCATCGCCCTCATCGGTTTCCTCATGACCACACGCTGGCGCTGACGCCGCGCATACTTTCAAGAAGGGCCCCTCCCGCATCAGCGAGAGGGGCCCTTCTCCATGCGGCGATCACGAGTTATCCACAGGTTATCCCCACCCTGGGGAGAATTACACCCATGTTATTCACAACGGTTGACAACCCTGTTAACAACTCCGGATCAGGAGAAAACCGTGGTGATGAGGAACGGAGGCAGGAACGCGACGATCAGTAGCAGCACCACGACGACCGCAGAGAGCAGCACGATCTGCCAGACGCGCTGCTCGCGCCGTCGGGTCTTCGTGAGGATGAACGCGACGAGTGCGCCGACGATCGCGCCACCGAGATGCGCCTGCCAGGCGATGCCGCCGATGATGAAGCCGAAGACGAAGTTGATCCCGAGGATCACCAGGAGTCCGGTGACGTTCGCGCCGATGTGCCGACCGATGATCAGCAAGGCGGCCATCAGTCCGAAGATCGCGCCCGAGGCGCCGACGGTGAACGTGCCCGGCGCGATGACGGCGACGGCGACGGAGCCGCCG
>NZ_JAGGPD010000260.1 GCF_018613995.1 Microbacterium sp. ISL-103
TCCGGAAGATACGTTCGCGCGCCGCACTCGTGCTGATCTTCGCGGCGATCGTCTTCTCCTGGCTGGGCGACAGCGCGGGAGCACTGTTCCCCTCGGCCCCTGAAGTGCCGCTCATGCTGCTCTTCTTCGGCATCGCGCATCTGGCATATATTCTGCTCTTCGTCCGACACCTCGCCGTGCGACGAATGCCGTGGTGGGCGCTCGCATATGCCGCATGGTGGGTCGCGATGCTGGTGTTCCTGGGGCCGAACACCGGCGGGTTGTTCTTTGCCGTCGCGATCTACGGCCTCGTCCTCGGCGCGACCGCCGCTTTGGCGACACGGTGTCATCCACTTGTCGCGACGGGCGCGGCGTTCTTCCTCGCGAGCGACACGCTGTTGGCGTTCCGACTCTTCCTGCCCGACTCGCTCCCTGCGTGGGGCAGCCCGGCCATCATGGCGACCTATACGATCGGGCAGGGGCTGATCATCGCCGGAGCCCTGATCGTGTTGAGGAAGCGAGACGCCTGATGGCTGATGCTGCACGGGTCGACAGCTGGCTCTGGGCGATCCGGGTCTACAAGACGCGATCCGCCGCCACCACCGCATGCCGCGCCGGGCATGTGAGAGTCAACGGCGACAAGGTGAAGGCCGCTCAGCACATCCGAGTCGGCGATGAACTCCGGGTGAGGATCGCCGGCTTCGATCGGATCCTGTTCGTTCGCCAGCTGCTCGTCAAGCGCGTCGGCGCACCCCTCGCCGCGCTGGCGTACGAAGACCGCACGCCGGAACGTGAGCCGCAGGCGGCTCTCGGACTCCGCGATCGCGGTGCCGGTCGTCCCACGAAGCGCGAGCGCCGCGACATCGACAAACTGCGCGGGCGCGCGGCAGAGGATGACGGTATGTTCCTCGACTGAGCCTGGAATCATTCTCGTCGAGCGCATAGACGTGCACGACAGCGACGTCTCCGAGAGCGCGACCCGCCGCGACGGCGAGTCATGTTCGTCTGATCAGTCAGTGAGCACCATCGAGGACTCCGAGAAGCCATCCGGCTGACCGCACCTGGGCAGCTCCCGCCGCCGCGACCCGGTTCTGCAGTTCGCGGTCGCTCGTCACGGCGATCACGCGCTCTCCGGCGTGGACGCGCCGCTCGACCTCTAGGAGTATCGCGTCGTCTCCGGCCGCATCCGCTCTCACCACCGCAACCCCGCCGGCAGGCAGCACCTCGGGCACCTCCTGGTCGTGCTCCGACGACCGGTCGGCGATCCCCCGCGCCTGTCCTTCGACGACCAGAGCGACCTCGGGAAACCAGGCCGTACCGCCGATCTCGAGATCCGATGCCGTCAGAGACACCCCATCGAGCCGATCGGCCAGCCGGGATGCCGCGCCCGCACGGTCCTTCCACCATCCGTCGGGCACCGACCCGACGACGTTCGCGGCGTCGACCACCAGAGACGGACGCAACGACAGGAGTTCTCGCAGCACCGGCCACGCCGCACCGAACCCCGGATGCAGTGGCCGGGAATCGACGTCATCCACGGCGACCCACTCGAGCGCCACGCTCTCGGGGTCGCTGATCACCGGTTCGAACGGCTTCACGACGTCGGCGATCACGGTCGTGTACGCCCAGATGTCGAGGTCCAGCACACTGGTGAACCGCGGGCGCACAGCCCCGTCAGGAACCCCCGCTTCCTCCTGCGCCTCACGCACGGCACCGACGATCGCGGACTCCCCCTGGTGCAGGGCACCACCGGGCAGTCCCCAGGTGCCGCCGAAGTGGCTCCACGACACACGATGCTGCAGCAGGATGCCGCGGTCGGGGTCGAATGCGAGCAGGCCCGCGGCGCCGAAACGACCCCAGTACTTCTCCCCCGAGGGCGCGACGACCCAGGCGTCACCCGGGTTTCGCGGCCCCGCAGGACGACGAGGCTCACCAGCGGAAGGAGGTACGACAGTCACCCCTTCAGCCTGTCACAGCATTCGAGCATCGGCACATGCCGGAGACACACACGGGAACAGCGGGACAGTGAACGCGAACGCCGATCAGCGGGCCGCAGCCCGACGCCGTCGCCCCCGGACGCGACAGAGGCCGGAACCCTGCGGATTCGCACGGTTCCGGCCTCGCGTTCACGGTCAGCGCTGACGCTGATCGGCGCTCACGATCAGCGCTGGCGCTTCTCGCGCACTCGCATGTTGATGACGATCGGGGTTCCGTCGAATTCATACAGCTCGCGCAGACGGCGCTGGATGAATCGGCGGTAGCCCGGGTCGAGGAAGCCCGTCGTGAAGAGGACGAACGTCGGCGGGCGGGTCGACGCCTGGGTGCCGAACAGGATGCGCGGCTGCTTGCCACCACGCAGCGGGTGCGGGTGCTCGGCGACGAGCTCGGCGAGGAAGGCGTTGAACTTGCCGGTGGGGATTCGGCGGTCCCAGTTCTCGAGAGCCGTCTCGAGGGCGGGCACCAGCTTGTCGAGGTGACGGCCGGTCTTCGCCGAGATGTTCACGCGCGGGGCCCAGGCGACGTGCGCCAGGTCCTGCTCGATCTCGCGCTCGAGGTAACGGCGGCGATCCGCGTTCTCGAGGTCGTCGTCGTTGAGGCGGTCCCACTTGTTGAACGCGAGCACCAGCGAGCGGCCCGACTCGAGCACGAGGTCGATGATCCGCACATCCTGCTCGCTGATCGTCTCGGACACATCGAGGACGACGACTGCGACCTCAGCCTTCTCGAGCGCGGCCGAGGTACGCAGCGAGGCGTAGAAGTCCGCGCCCTGAGCCATGTGCAAGCGGCGAAGGAGGCCGGCGGTGTCGACGAGGCGCCACAGCTTGCCACCGAGCTCGACGATCTCGTCGACCGGGTCACGGGTGGTTCCGGCGAGGTCGTTCACAACCACACGCTCTTCGCCGGCCGCCTTGTTGAGCAGCGACGACTTGCCGACGTTCGGGCGACCGAGGATCGCCACGCGACGGGGTCCACCGATCTCGGCCTTCGCGACCGCAGAGACATCGGGGAGCTTCTTGAGCAGCGCGTCGAGCAGGTCAGCGACGCCGCGGCCGTGGAGGGCCGAGACCGGGGGCGGCTCGCCGAGGCCCAGGTTCCAGAGCGCGGCAGCTTCAGGCTCCTGACGGGCGTCATCGATCTTGTTGGCGACGAGGAACACCGGCTTGCCGCTCTTGCGCAGCAGCTTGACGACGTGCTCGTCGGTCGACGTCGCGCCGACCATCGCGTCGACGACGAACAGGACGATGTCGGCGAGGTCGATGGCGACCTCGGCCTGCGCGGCGACCGAGCGGTCGATGCCGCGGGCGTCCGGCTCCCACCCGCCGGTGTCGACGAGCGAGAAGCGGCGGTCGGCCCACTCGGCCTTGTACGTGACGCGGTCGCGCGTGACGCCGGGGGTGTCCTCGACCACGGCCTCGCGGCGGCCGAGGATGCGGTTCACGAGCGCCGACTTGCCGACGTTCGGTCGACCGACGATCGCCACGACCGGCAGGGCGGGGAAGAACTGGATCCCGTCCTCGCCCATCGTGATGCCGGCGAGGAGGGCTGCGTCCTCATCGTCCAGATCGTAGTCCGCGAGACCGGCACGCAGCGTCTCGGCACGCGCCTCGGCGAGCTGCTCATCGAGCTGGCCCATCTTCTCGGCGAGCTGGTCGG
>NZ_JAGGPD010000261.1 GCF_018613995.1 Microbacterium sp. ISL-103
CGAAGACGTCGACGAGTGCGAAGAACTTCTCGCTGACCAGCGCCTTGATCGGGGCCGTGTAATACGAGCGGCGGCCCTCGACGAGCGCGGCGAAGTGCGCGCCCACCGCGACGAGCGACTTGCCGGTGCCCGTGGGGGTCGAAAGGATCAGGTTGTTGCCCGACACGATCTCGATGACCGCCTCGTCCTGTGCGGGGTAGAGGCTGATGCCGGTCGACTCCGCCCACTCGACGAACGCCGTGTAGACGGCATCCGCATCGGATCCGTCTGTCAGCGTGGTGTGGTCGAGGATCGCAGGCATGGTCTCTCGATCATCCCACCTTCGCTGGGTCGCACCCTGCGAAGGAGAACTCCTACAGCGAAGGAGCGGATGCTCGATGCGGCCCTTCGCCGCGTGAGATCTCCTTCGCCGCGAGCGGAGCGGTGCCGGTCTCGCAGCAGCTCAGACCGAGGTCGCGGCGCGCAGCGCGATGCGGATCATGTCTCCGAACGTCTGCTCGCGCTCCTGCGCGGTGGTCTGCTCGCCCGTGACGATGTGGTCGGAGACCGTGCAGATGGCCAGGGCGCGACGCCCGTGGAACGCAGCGAGCGTGTACAGGCCTGCCGCCTCCATCTCGACCCCGAGGGCGCCGTGCTGCACGAACGGCTCGGTGAGCTCGGGCCGGGTGCTGTAGAACTGGTCGCTCGAGAAGAGCAGTCCCACGTGCACGGTCGAGTCCAGCGGCTCGGCCTCGCTCGCCTCGACGGCAGCCCGCAGCAGGCCGAAGTCGGCGACGGGGGCGTAGTCGAGTCCGTGGAAGCGCACCCGGTTGATGCCCGAATCGGTGCAGGCGCCGTTCGCGATGACGATGTCGCGCACCTTCAGCTTCTCGGTCAGAGCACCGCACGAGCCGACGCGCACGATGGTCTGCACGTCGTATTCGTCGAAGAGCTCGCTCGCGTAGATCGCCATCGACGGCTGGCCCATGCCCGAACCCTGCACCGAGATGCGATGGCCCTCCCAGGTGCCGGTGTATCCCAGCATCCCGCGGGTCTCGGAGTACAGCTCGGCGTCGTCGAGGAAGGTCTCGGCGATCCACTTCGCGCGCAGGGGATCACCGGGGAACAGGACGATGGGGGCGATCTGACCGGGCTGTGCGGCGATGTGCGTGCTCATGCACTCAGCGTACGAGGGCAATCGATGAGGATGCTCAGCCCTCGCGCCGCCGCACGATCTCGCCGATCCACGCGGGGGCGAAAGGCGAGGTGCAGCCGGGGGCGGTGGGGTAGTCGGCGAGCACCTGCAGGCGCTCGCCGATCTCGAGCGCCCTGGCCCGCAGCTCGGGGTGGAAGATGCCGATGTTCGCGAGCGTCTCGTTCATCGACCACTGCAGGCGCTTCGGGGCATCTCGCAGATCGCGGTCGATCAGGTCGAGCAGGTGCTCGAGATCGAGGCCGCCTGCGTCCTTCGCCACCCGCACGGTCGTGAGCGACCAGGCCGCCGCGGCGACCGTCGGGTCGGAGTCGTCGAACCAGCGCAGACGCAGCTCTTCGCCGAGCGGCGACTTCTTCACGACGTAGTTCACGAACCAGTCGTTGACCTTCGGCGGACGGGTCTCGCGCAGCATCGCGTCGAGCTCATCGGCGGTGAACTGCTTCGGCGCGCAGATGAGCAGGGCGAGCAGGCGAGCGGATGTCTCGCCGGTCGCCCACAGCTGCGTCGCGAGCGGCTGATCCGTCTTGACGCGCTTGGCGACGGCGCGCAGCCGACTGAGGTTCATGCCGTGGTCGTCGCCGCGCTTCTCGTTCGCGGCGCGCATCTTCGGATCCTCGAGGGCGGCCAGCTCTGCCAGGGCTTCGGCGACGGTCGTGTCTGACATACGACCAGGGTAGGCCCGGAGTCCCTTGTCAAGGCCCGGGCTTCCGTGCGCCCACGGCCGGTACCCTCGCATCCACGCAGACCGAACGCCGACGAGAGGAACGCGCATGAACCGCGACACCGACGACACCAGCACCGACCGCAACGACATCAGCAGCGAATCCTCGCCCGGAGCTGAGGAGAACGACAACCTCGGCACCGAGGACAACAAGGGCGAGCCGCCCACG
>NZ_JAGGPD010000262.1 GCF_018613995.1 Microbacterium sp. ISL-103
AAGATGACGTCGTCGTATGTGGGGGAGAACAGGGAATTCGAGCGTCAGTTCCTCTCCGGGGAGCTCGAGCTGGAGCTCACGCCGCAGGGAACGCTCGCCGAGAAGCTCCGCGCGGGCGGCTCGGGCATCGGCGCGTTCTTCACGCAGACGGGTGTGGGGACACAGGTCGCAGAGGGTGGGCTGCCGAGACGCTACAACCCGGATGGCACAGTGGCTGTGGCATCCCCTGCCAAAGACGTGCGCAGCTTCGAGGTCGCGGGAGAGCCGCGTGACCACGTCCTCGAAGAGGCGATCAGCACTGACTTCGCCCTGGTGCACGCTCTCGTCGGCGACAGGCACGGCAACCTGATCTTCAACAGGGCCGCACGCAACTTCAACCCGCTCGCCGCGATGGCAGGGCGGATCTGCATCGCTCAGGTCGAGCAGCTGGTCGAACCCGGCGAGATCGATCCCGATCGCGTCCACCTGCCCGGAGTCTTCGTGCACCGGGTCGTCGAAGTCGGTGGCGACATCGCGAAGCGCATCGAGCGGCGTACGGTCGCCGCGGAAGGAGCCTGACATGGCGCTCACGCGTGACGAGATGGCCGCTCGTGCAGCGGCCGAATTGCAGGACGGCTCGTACGTCAACCTCGGCATCGGGCTCCCGACGCTCGTGCCCAACCATGTGCCGACCGACGTGACGGTGGTGCTGCAGTCCGAGAACGGGATCCTCGGAGTCGGACCGTACCCCAGGGAGGACGCGGTCGACCCCGACCTCATCAACGCGGGGAAGGAGACGGTCACCGTGCTGGCAGGAGCCGCCTTCTTCGACTCTGCGACGAGCTTCGGCATGATCCGTGGAGGAAAGATCGACGCCGCGATCCTGGGCGCGATGCAGGTGTCGGCGACGGGGGATCTGGCCAATTGGATGATCCCCGGCAAGATGGTCAAAGGCCCCGGCGGCGCCATGGACCTCGTCCACGGAGCCGGCCGGGTGATCGTCCTCATGGAGCACGTCGCCAAGGACGGGTCCGCGAAGATCGTCGAGGAGTGCTCGCTGCCGCTGACCGGCCGCGGGGTGGTCGACCGCATCATCACCGACATCGCGGTGATCGACGTGACCGAGAACGGCCTCGTACTCGTCGAGCTCGCGCCGGGGGTCACGGTCGATCAGGTGATGGCGGCGACCGAACCGCCGCTCACCGTCGCGGACGATCTGCAGATCCGTTGAGCAGTGGACGAACGAACAGAGGACGAACGATGACGATGATTCCGCAGATGACCGACCAGGACGTCGTGATCGTCGCGGCCGCCCGCACGCCGCAGGGGCGGCTGAAGGGACAGCTGGCGAGCTTCACGGCACCCCAGCTCGGAGCGTTCGCGATCCGCGGCGCCCTCGAGCGGGCATCGATCGATCCCGCCGATGTGGACGCGGTGATCGTCGGTCAGGTGCTCGCCGCCGGGTCGGGTCAGAACGCGGCCAGGCAGGCGGCGATCGGCGCCGGCATCGGCTGGGATGTGCCCGCTCATTCCGTCAACAAGGTGTGCCTGTCGGGCCTCACGGCGATCATCGACGCCGCACGGATGATCCGCACGGGGGATGCGGACGTCGTGGTCGCGGCGGGGATGGAGTCGATGACCCGGGCGCCGCACATGCTCATGGGCTCTCGTGACGGATGGACCTACGGCAGTGTCGAGGTGCTCGACCACATGGCGTACGACGGACTCACCGACGCCTACGACCGCGAGAGCATGGGCGCTTCGACCGAACGGCACAATGCACGGTACGAGCTCACTCGGCAGGCGCAGGACGCTGTCGCCGCGCTGTCGCATCAGCGCGCGGCGGCGGCGCAGGCCGCCGGCGTCTTCGAGGACGAGATCGTGGCGGTCTCTGTGCCGCAGCGACGGGGAGAGCCGGTCGAGGTCACGACCGACGAAGGCATTCGGTCCGATACCACCGTCGAATCCCTGGGCAGGCTCCGGGCGGCATTCGCCGAGGGGGGATCGATCACCGCGGGCAACTCGTCGCAGATCTCCGACGGCGCATCAGCCGTGATCGTGACGACTCGCGGCACTGCGACGACGAAGGGGTGGCCGGTGCTGGTCACCGTCGGTGCGAGCGGTCAGACCGCCGGACCGGACAACTCCCTGCAGGCGCAGCCTGCCCGCGCGATCGAGCGGGCATGTGAGAAGCAGGGCATGACCCCGTCAGATCTGGATCTGGTCGAGATCAACGAGGCGTTCGGGGCTGTGGTCGCGCGGTCGCAGGTCGAACTGGGTCTCGACAGCGACATCGTGAACATCCACGGCGGCGGCATCGCGATCGGTCACCCGATCGGGGCGTCCGGCACGCGACTGGTCGTGCACGCCGCGCACGAAATGGTCCGCCGGGGTGCCGGTGTCGCGGCCGTCGGTCTGTGCGGAGGAGGCGGTCAGGGCGAGGCGCTGATCCTGATCCGCTGACGGCGGGCGCGGGTTCAGCGCTTGGTGGGCGTGAAGTCCCGGGGGTTCTTCTTCGCGTCCTTGTCCTGTGCCCTCTGCTGCTTCGCGTAGACGGGGGAGTCAGGCGAGACGGGGCGCCCCTGCTTGGCTCGTCGGGTGTCGATCACCGCGCCGATCGCGAGGGCGAGACTGATTCCCCAGCTGACCCAGGCCAGGGCGGAACGCCAGGTGAGCTTCGTGTCGCGGGAGCCGCGCAGCAGGGTGGTTCCCGTCATGATCGCGCCGATGAGGCCGGTGCCCGAGAGGTAGTTCATGCCTTCACGCTACCCGTCGCCGCCCGGCACCGCCCAGCCTTGACAACCCGATGCGGATTCTGTCAGGGGGCAGGCGGAGCGGATGCGCGGGGGCCGGTGCCTCTCGTGCGCCCCCAGGCGATGCTCGGGCGGTCGCGCTACCATGGGTGGGTCGCGGCTCGTCCGCGGCCGCAATCCGTGTATCTACCGGCCGCCGGCATTCCGGCGGACAGCGGCGGCACCCGACCCCGCGTCTGCGGACGCGCGAGAGCCAATGACACACGCAACGCCCACATCCCCTCAGCACGCCCCGAATCCGACGGCGGAGGGGCCAGGGCTTCTTCGGATCGCCGGACTGCCGTACTTCGTGATCGCCTTCGTGGCGCACCTTCCGTTCGCGATGATGGTCGTCGGAGTTCTCACCGTCGTGGTCTCCGCGCGCGGTTCCCTGTCGCTCGGCGGTCTCACCTCCGCCGCAGTGGGCCTCGGCACCGCGTGCTTCGGCCCCGTCCTGGGCGCCGCAGCCGACCGCTTCGGGCAGCGCACCGTTCTGCTCGTGCTCGCCATCACCAACGGGGCGATGCTCGTCATCTTCACCGGGGTGGTCTACGCCGGCGCTGCAGACGCCCTCGTGCTGATCTCCGCGTTCGGCATCGGAGCCTCCGCACCTCAGGTCGCCCCGATGTCGCGGTCCCGACTGGTCAC
>NZ_JAGGPD010000263.1 GCF_018613995.1 Microbacterium sp. ISL-103
TCCCAGATGGTCGACAGGATGATCACGACCGAGAAGACCGGCTTGAGCGTGGGGAAGATGATCTTCCAGAACCGCATCCACGCGTTCGCGCCGTCGAGCGCCGCGGCCTCGAGCATCTCCTTCGAGACTCCGAGGAGGCCCGCGAGCACCGTGATGGCGACGAACGGGAAGCCGTGGTGCACCACGTTGAGCAGCACGATCGCATAGAACGACCACTGGTTGGTGAACCAGTTGACCGGTTCGTCCATGAGCCCCGCGCCCTGCAGGAGCGAGTTGAAGATGCCACGGTCGGCATCGAAGATGAACGTCCAGACGTACGTGCCGGTCACGGCGGGCATCGCCCAGGCGACCATGATGCAGCTCGAGACGATCGTGCGCCACACCGTGCCGAGGCGCGCGAGCAGCAGAGCCACGAGCGTGCCGACGGCGACGGTGACGAACACGGCGACAGCGGCGAAGCCGACCGTGTTCGGGAGCACGACTGTCCACAGTGTCGGGTTGGTGAGCGCCTCGATGTAGTTCTCGAAGCCGATCCAGTTGTTCTCACCCGTGTTGATCTCGCGCAGACCGTAGTCCTGCAGCGAGTAGATGAAGACCTGGATGAGCGGCCAGAGCATGAGCACCGCGAGGATGACCAGCCCGGGCGCGAGGAGGAGCCAGGGACGGGCCGAGATCAGCGAGAGGCCTCGCCGCCGCGGCCGGCCGCCGGCCACGGAGGCGGAGGTGGACTCCGCCTTCGTGGCCGGCAGTGGCGCTTGCACCATCGACATGAAGGGATACAGCCTTACTGGTTGAGGAGGTCAGTCATCTCAGCAGCGGCATCCTTCGTCGCCGTGGCGACGTCCGTCTGCCCGCTGAGGATGGCCTGGATCATCGAGTTGGTGGGCTTCTTCGCCTGCACGGCGCCGAAGTTCGGGGTGACCGGAACGGATGCCCCACCCTCGACCATCTGCTGCGCGAACGGCGCGACGAGGGGGTCGGTCGAGGCGAGGGCCTCTTCCATGGCCGACTGGACGCCGGGGAAGTATCCGGTCTCGTCAGCCCACTTCTCGGCGAACTCGCCGGTGGTCATCAGCTTGACGAACTCCCACGAGAGGTCGGCGTTCTTCGTGGTGTTGAACACGGACAGGTGCGAGCCACCCAGCACGGACGGAGCGATGCCGCCGTCTTCGCCGGGGATCACGGCCGCGCCGATCTTGCCGTCGAGCTCGGGGTTCGCCTCGATGAGGGCCTTGGGAGTCCACGAGCCCGAGAGCATCATGGCGACGTTGCCCTGGGTGAACGAGTCACGCAGGTCGGTCTCCTTCCAGGTGGTGGCGCCTGCGGACGAGAAGCCGTGCTCGGTGGCGAGTACGGTGTAGAACTCGATGCCGGCCTGCGACTCGTCGCTGTCGAGCTCGCTCGTCCACGTCTTGCCGTCGAGGGTCGCGACCTCGCCGCCCGCACCCCAGACCCAGGGGTAGACCTGGAACTCGGCGTCGCCCGCGACGGGGAAGGGCAGCATGTCGGGCTTGGCGGCCTTGATGGCCTCGCCGGCGGTGACGATGTCGTCCCACGTCTTCGGAGCTTCGAGACCGAGCTCTTCGAACACGTCGGTGCGGTAGACGATCGAGCGGACGCCGGCGTACCACGGCATGCCGTAGAGCTCGTCGTCGTAGGTGCCGGCGACGGCGAGGCCCTCGACGAGGTCGTCACGCAGGCCGTCTTCGGCGTCGACGTACTCGTCGAGCGGCTCGAGCGCACCGGCGTCGGCGAACTCGGCGGTCCAGGTGGTGCCGGTCTCGGCGATGTCGGGCGTGGTGCCGCCGGCGATCGACGTCACGAAGCGATCGTGGGCGTCCGCCCACTGGATCTCCTCGATCTTGACCGTCGCTCCGGTCTCCTCCTCGAACGCCGCGGACACCTCGTCGTAGAACGCGCTCGCGTCGGGGTTCGTGCCCTTCATGATCCAGACGGTGAGCTCCTGGCCCTCCCCGTCGACGGCTCCGCTGTCGGTGCCGCCACCGCCGGCACAGGCCGCCAGGCCCAGGGTGGCCACGGCGCCGAGCGCCACGACCGGAAGAATGCGCTTGTGCATCAGGGATCTCCTCTTTGAACGTCCTGGCGGCATCGGGTGCCTACCACGTAGGAAAAAGTATTCATCACTAACTAATTCCCTGCAAGTTATTCTCAGAAACGTCATGCGGCCGTAACATCGCCCTCCGCAGGTAGGCTCGCCGCATGTCAGGGGCCCTCGACGACGCGAAGCGCGCAACGGTCGCACAGCACGCCGATCTGCCGACACCGAGTGCGATGTCGACCTTCCTCCGGCTCCTCGGCGTCGCGCTCGCGGTGCTGGTGGTGTCATCGGTCGCGGTGGCGAGCTTCATCGTGATCGACGTGCTGAACCGCGTCGGCGAAGGAGCCGTGGCCCTCGAGGACGACAGCGAGATCGCTCCCCCCTCTCTCGGCGCCTACCCCAGCGACAAGGCCTTCAACATGCTCGTCGTCGGCACCGACGAATGCGGAGAGGTCTCGACGAAGCTGCTCGGCGAGCGATGCGAGAAGAGCGACCAGGGCACTCTCAACGACGTGAATCTGCTCGTGCACGTCTCGGCTGCCCCCCGAAGCGTCACCGTCGTCTCGTTCCCCCGCGATCTCGGAGTGGAGGTGCCCGAGTGCGAGCGAGCGGACGGATCGACGGCGTCGGGGATGTCGAAGGCGGCGATCAACTCGGTCTTCGATCACGCCGGGGTCTCCTGCATCGCGAAGACCGTCAGCGACCTGAGCGGACTGCCCATCGAGTTCGCAGCCAAGATCAGCTTCGACGGCGTGATCGCGATCACCGATGCGATCGGCGGAGTCGAGGTATGCGTCGCCGGCGACGGCATCCACGACACCCTGGCGGGCATCGACCTGCCGGTCGGCACGCACACGGTCTCCGGCGCCAGCGCTCTGGCCTTCATCCGCACCCGGCACGGTGTCGGCGACGGAAGCGACCTCGCCCGCATCTCGAACCAGCAGCAGTACATGTCGCGACTCGCCAAGAAGGTGCTCAGTGCAGAGACGCTGACCGACCCGGCCGCGGTGCTGCGGCTGATGAACACCGTCGCGGACAACATCGTGCCGAGCGAGTCGCTGAGCAACGCCCTGACCCTCACCCAGCTGGCGCTCGCGCTGAAGGACGTGAGGTTCGCTGACTTCGTGTTCGTGCAGTACCCGAACCTCGAAGACCCGGACGACAGCGACAGGGTCGTGCCCGATTACGACGCCGCAGCACCTCTGTGGGATGCGCTCATCGCCGGAGAGCCGATCGCCCTCTCGGGTGAGGTGACGACGCATGAGAGCGTCGAGCTCGCCACCCCTGCCCCCTCTGAGCCGCCCGCCGAGACGGCGTCGCCGAGCGAGGCGCCCCGGGCGACGCTGCCCCCGGAGATCTCGGGCCAGAGCATCGATCAGGACACCTGCTCGGTCGGCAACCAGGCGTTCTGAGCGCGTAGTCTCGGAGCATGGGCAGGACGCGAGCGCGAGACACCGAGCATCCCGAGGCCCGACTCGACCACGGCGGCGTCGCCCGCATCGTGCCGTCGGAGTTCACCACCGGCTTCGAGCTGATCGTCGATGACACCCCGCAGTCGCACGTCGATCTCGACGACCCCACGCACCTGCACTTCGAGTACATCGTGCGCATGGGCGCCGTGATCGACCAGCTGCGGGACGGGCCCCTCACTGCCGTCCACCTCGGAGCGGGCGCCCTCACGATCCCCCGTTACATCGAGGCCACGAGACCGGGTTCGCGCCAGCAGGTCATCGAGCTCGAGGCTCCCCTGGCCGCTCTCGTGCGCGAGCACCTTCCGCTGCCGCGGGGCGCGGCCATCCGACTGCGGATCGGCGACGCCCGAGAGGGCGTGAAACGGCTGCCGCCCGCCCTCGTCGGCAACAGCGATCTCGTGGTGTCCGACGTCTATTCCGGCGCGCAGACCCCCGCGCATCTCACCAGCCTGGAGTTCTACCGCGAACTCGCCGAGCTGCTCGCCCCCGCAGGAGTGCTGCTCGTCAACGTCGCCGACGGGCCCGGTCTGGCGTTCGCCCGACGGCAGGTGGCGACCATCGCCGAGGTGCTGCCCGAGATCGGCGTGCTGGCAGACACCCAGGTGCTCAAGGGTCGGCGATTCGGCAACCTGGTGATCGCGGCCTCTGCCGCACCTCTGCCCACCGAGTGGCTGCCCCGGCTGCTGGCGGCGGGTCCGCATCCGGCGAAGATCGCCCAGGGCGCCGAGGTGACATCGTTCGTCCAGGGCGCGCGGACCGTGACGGATGCGGATGCCGTGGCATCCCCCCGCCCCGACGCCTCGCTCTTCCTGCGCTGAAGTCGTCGATCCGGATCCGGATGCGACGGACGTGGGGCGTGCCGCCCCGCCGCGCGCGCGGTCGCGAGGCACACTGGTGGGGGGACGGCGCGGAAGGAGAGCAATGAGCTTCATCAGAGGGTATGACCAGGAGAGCCTGCGCGAGCTGGTCGATCTCGATGAATGCTCGGCGCGGCTCGCGGAGATCGAGAGCCAGCGGAGTCTTCCTGCGCTGCTCGAGCGCGTGTGGCTGCTGAAGGTGCTCGACCGCCTCGACGAGGCACTGCCCATCGCCGACGAGGCAGTGCGTCAGTCCCGCATGGCCGGAACCCGCAAGGACGTGCTGCGCGCCCGCGTGCTGCACGCCACGATCCTGCAGCACCGCGGAGCCCATGCGGCCGCCGAGCAGGAGCTCGCCACCTGCGCCTCCGAGGCCGAGGGCCAGCGCTGGGTGTCGATCGCGGCGTTCGCACACCATCACCACGGCAGGAACGCGTACGAAGCAGGCGACTACGAGACCGCTCGGGAGAGCTTCAAGCAGTCGCTCTTCCTGCGGCGCGAAGCCGGTGCGCAGGACCGAGAGCTCGAGACGGTGCTGCTCGCGATCGACGCGGCCGAACGCCGCCGCACCTCGCAGCTCGTCGCCGGCTGACGCGCCCCTGCACGGCGATGTCGGCGGCATGGCTTAGCCTGATCGCATGGCGGAACTTGACCGGGTGCGCGTCTGGGGCGAGGCACTGATCACGCTGCACCTCGACGACAGCTGGTCGTTCGGCTTCGACCATGCCAAGCGCCGCGCCGGTCAGTGCGACTACACCAAGAAGCGGATCACGGTATCGCGCTACCTGGCCGCCCGTTTCGACGACGACGAGATCCATCAGGTGCTGCTGCACGAGGTGGCCCATGCTCTGGCGGGTCATGAGGCGGCACACGGCCCGACCTGGAAGCGGGTCGCGCGCGACCTCGGCTATGTCGGCGGCACGACCCATCATGGCGAGACAGCGGTGGAGCTGGCTCCCTGGGTGGGCGAATGCCCCTCGGGTCACGTCACCTACCGCCACCGCCGACCGGCCAGGGCCACCTCGTGCGCCCGCTGCTCACGCGCGTACGACGCCCGCTACCTGTTCGCCTGGACGCGGCGCGAGATCACGGCTGACGCCCGGGTCGCTGCCCAGATGTCACGCTGACCTTCGCCCGCCGCGATCAGGCCCGCCAGGCGGGGCCACTAGCGCACCGCAAACAGCCGATACGGATGCGAAAGTGGCCCCGCATCCCACACGGGCGGCGATCAGGCGTGATCAGCGCGACTCAGCCCCGGTTTCCGGATCGGACCCGGGCGCCGGTTCCGGTTCCGGTTCCGGAGCCGGAGCCGGAGCCGGTTCCGGAGAGCGTTCGTCCGTGTCACGGTCGTCGCGAGCGCGCGCCGTTCGACGCCGGAGCAGCGCAGCCACGGCGCGCCAGCCGACGAGGAAGATGCCGAGGACGATCGTCGCCACGATGATGAAGGGCAGCTGGGCGGTGTCGCCCGAGGCGACGCGCAGCAGCATCCCTCCGACGACCGTGACGACCCAGACGACAGCACCCCAGGCGAGCGACCATGGCCGGCGCGGCCTTCCGGGAAGCAGCGCGGCGACGAGGTGACCGACGAGCAGCGCCACGATGAACGGCCATGCCGTCAGCAGGAAGCCGCCGGCATCTTCGTCGTGCGACGCACGACCGATCACGGCGAACACGAGCACGAACACGGCGTCGAGGATGAGTGCGGGGACGAACCTCATGCCACGACCCTACGTCGCGCGTCTCGAAACACCGGCCGAGCGCACGGCCTGTTGCCGAGTGCGCGGGCTGCCGACCTCGGCGCGACCTCACGCAGCGCCCGGAGCGGGATCAGGCGAAGGGGACGAACGATCCGTCGCGGAGGACGGGCACCACGTCGAGTGCATCGACCTCGGCTGCCTGCGCGGCCGTCGAGGGGACGACGCCGGACGACAGCATCCGCTCGGTCGCTGCGACGCCGTCGGCGAGCTCGCGCGCCGATCCGCTCGCGCCGATCAGATGCCGGAGCGCTCTCTTGAGGGCGCGGAACCCCTCTGCGGCGACCGCAGCGTCGGGAGAGGTGTGATCGATGCCGAGGTCGGTGAGCGCGGCGACGATCGCGCCGGCGCCGAGCTGGTCCTCGACGGCGAACCGGACCGCTCCCCCGGCATCCGCTTCACCGGCGGCGATCACCGCGACCGAGGTGCGGGCCTGGTTGCGCTCCTGCACGGCCGTCACCGCACGCGCGACCGCTGCCGCATTGCGGAGGCTTCCGAGCAGCACCACGGCGTCGCCGGCACGTGCCGCGACCGCCGCGCCGTTGCGAGACCAGCTGACGGCGTCGGCCAGTGAGACCGTGGTTCCGGATGCGACGGCAGCCGACACACTCGACGAGAAGCGCAGCACATCGACGACCACGACGATGTCGGCGGGTGCGAGGCGCTCGAGGCCCCCGACGCCCCACTCGAGGCGCACCTGATACGTGGACTGATCGAACGGAGACGGCATCCGTCCAGCCTAGAGCCGGGCCGGACGGGGTGTCGTCCCGGTGACGCGAGGCCACCGGGATGACGAATCGCGGTCAGTCCGCGGCGAGTGCCTCGACCGGTGCGACCCGCGTGGCGAGACGGGTCGGAGCGGCTGCGGCGACGAGGGTCAGCGCAGCGGTCGCCACGATGATGATGACGACCGGCAGCCACGGCACGTGCGGGGCGACGAGCCCTGCCGGCTCGAAATCGGGCAGAGTCGGCGCCGAGCCGAGCAGAGACTGCGCGGCGATCCATCCGTAGACGATGCCGAGGACGAGCCCGGTCAGG
>NZ_JAGGPD010000264.1 GCF_018613995.1 Microbacterium sp. ISL-103
AGCGCACCGGCACCGGCACCGCGCCGGTGGTCGGCAGATGGGCGGTGTCGATCACCGTCGACGCCAGCGCGTGAGCAAGATCGGCGGCCGACACCACCAGCGGATCGAACCTCACGAGCACGGTGCGCGCACCGGGGATCCGCTCGACCACACCGCGCATGCCGTCCCACGCGAGGTTCAGACGCATCGCCTCGTCGAGGTCGGCCGCCTCGACGAGAAGGGCGCGGTCGGATGCCGTGAGGATCCGCATCAGACGAGGTACTCCGCATCGGCGCGCTGGTCGGCGGTGGCGAGGACGGTCATGTCAGACTCCCGCGAACGGGGCGATCGTGATGCCCGCATCCTGCAGCATCCGCTTCGTCTCTGCGGCCATGGCCACCGAGCCCGGACTGTCGCCGTGCACGCAGATCGACTGCGCGCTGACGGGCACGTCGGTGCCGTCGATCGCACGGATCACTCCCTCGCCCGCAAGGCGCACCATGCGCTCGGCGACGGCTGCGGGGTCGTGCAGCACCGACCCCGGCTCAGTGCGCGAGACGAGCTGCCCGTCAGGCTGATACGCCCGGTCGGCGAAGGCCTCGGCCGCGGTCGCGAGGCCCGCACGCTCGGCCACGTCGAGCACCACGCCTCCGGCAAGGCCCAGAAGCACGAGGCTCGGATCGATCGCGCGGATCGCCGCCACCACGTCCTTCGACTGCCGCTCATCGCGGGCGATCGTGTTGTAGAGCGCTCCATGCGGCTTGACGTAGGCGACCGTGCCGCCGACGGCTGCGGCGAGACCGATCAGGGCTCCGAGCTGGTACTCGACGTGCGCCTGCAGAGTGGCCGAGTCGATGTCGACCTTCGTGCGACCGAAGTTCTCGTAGTCGCGGTAGCCGGGGTGCGCGCCGATCACGACGCCTCCGGCCACGGCGCTCGCAAGAGTCGACCGGATTCCCTCGGGGCTTCCCGCATGGAATCCGCACGCGACGTTCGCGCTGGTCACGAGACGCAGCATGCTCTCGTCGTCGCTGACCACTCGGTCGGGGACGTTCTCGCCGAGGTCGGAGTTCAGGTCGATCGATGTCATGGGGTCATGCTCCGATTCCGAGGAAGGCGAAGATGGGACCGACCGAGACGATGCCCATGTACCAGGTGAGCAGCGTCACGAGCGTACCCGCGACGAGCAGCCACATCGGGTACTTCTTCGAGCCGAGCAGGTCGCGGCGGAACCAGCCGATGTACATGAAGACCGTGAGTCCGATGGGCAGGATCAACCCGTTGAAGCCGCCGACGAACACGAGGATCGCAGCAGGCGCCGTGCCGATCGAGAGGTAGACGATCAGCGACACGACGATGAAGGCGACGGTGGCCAGCTGCAGCGGCCACCCGCCCTTGAGCTTCTTCGTGAAGGTCGAGAGGAAGGTCGCCGACGTGTACGCGGCACCGATCACCGAGCTGATCGCGGCGGCCCAGAAGATCGCACCGAAGATCCGCAGTCCCGCATCGCCGAGCACGGCGCCGAAGGCCTGACCCGCGGGGTTCGCCGCCTGGCTCGACAGGTCGAGCGAGACGCCAGAGGCGACCACGCCGAGGATCGCGAGGAACAGCACGTAGCGCATGACGCCGGTGACGAGGATGCCGTTCGCCGCGGCGCGCATCACAGGGCCCGCCTGCTCGGGACCGGTGTGACCCGAGTCGAGGTACCGGTGGGCACCCGAGTAGGTGATGTATCCGCCGACGGTTCCGCCGACGATCGTGGTGATCGTGGCGAAGTTGAGTTCATCCGGAACGAACGTCTGCCGCAGGGCCTCGCCGATCGGCGGCTGGGCGATCACGGCGACGATCACGGTCATGACGATCATGCCGATGCCGAGCACGATGAGCACCACGTCCATGACGGGGCCCGCCTTCTTGACCAGGAAGATGATGACCGCGAGGGCCGCGGTGAGCGCTCCGCCGAGCTTCGGATCGATCCCGAGCAGCGCGTTCAAGCCCAGGCCACCACCGGCGATGTTGCCGATGTTGAACGCGAGGCCGCCGATGACGACCAGCACGGCGATCACGTGCCCCGAGAACGGGATGGCGCTGTTGGCCAGCTCGCCGGCGCGCATGCCCGAAGAGGTGATCATGCGCCACACGTTCAGCTGCACCGCGATGTCGACGAGGATCGAGACGAGGATCGCGAACGCGAACGCCGCCCCCATGGTCGCCGTGAAGGTGGCCGTCTGCGTGATGAATCCGGGGCCGATGGCGCTGGTGGCCATCAGGAAGATCGCACCGATCACGGCGCTGCGACCGGCACGTCTCTTTGCGGCCGAGAGGCGGACTTCGTCTTCTGCGGAGAGCGGGGCTCTGGTGTTCTCTGACATTGCGGGGGATTTCCCATCGTCGTTGGTGGGTGTCGAGTGGCACCCAGTGTAGAACGGATCGAGCAATATTGTTCAACAACTTTGTTTCCGCTGTGCTACGGCGCAGTTGCGTTCGCGTAATGGCAGAGGCGGGTTCTCGAACGATCCACGCCACTCCGACGCCTACGATGAAGGCATGAACCAGCAGGGCATGCTCGCCGATGCGCTCCGACAGCAGATCATCGACGGCGCCTTCGCGCCCGGTTCTCGCCTGTCGGAATCGGCCATCGCCGAGCACTTCGGCGTCGCCCGCAACACCCTGCGCGAGGCGTTCCGTGCCCTCTCCGAGCAGGGACTGCTCGAGCACGTACCGCACCGAGGGGTCTCCGTCGCCTCGCCGTCGATCGCCGACGTCATCGACATCTATCGCGCACGCCGCATCATCGAGTGCACCGCGCTCATGCACTCCGAGCCGGAGCACCCCGCGGTCCAGCAGATGCAGGACGCGGTGATCGCCGCGGAAGCGGCGGCCCAGGACGCGCTCCTCGACGACGCCGAGACCTGGCGCGCGGTGGGCAGCGCCAACATGGCGTTCCATGTCGCCCTGGTCTCTCTGTCCGACAGCCCGCGCCTCGCCCGCACCTACCGCGACCTGGCGGCAGAGCTGCGACTCGCGTTCCTGAAGATCGACGACCCTCGGTCGCTCCACGAGCCCTTCGTGCGCAAGAACCGCGCCGTGCTCGACACCTTCCTCACGCGCGGTGCGCAGGCCGGTGCAGCCGAGCTCGAGCGCTACCTCGTGCAGTCCGAACGCGTCGTGCTCGGAGCGTTCGCCCGGATGCAGCTGGGATGAGGCGCTATGCGCTCGGCGGTCGAGCGCGCAGCGGTCAGGGCTCCGACCGCACGGCGCCGGATGCGCGCGTCCGCGCGTCGGGGTTCCTCGGGGCGAGCTGCAGCGGAAGCGGCGCTTCTGGCTCGGGCAGCGCGTAGAGCCGGCGCACCCAGCGCCTCGCGTCTTCGAGCGGATACGTGTCTCCGTAGACGGCGTACTTCATGAACACGCCCTCGAGGGTGGTGCGCAGCATGATCTCCTCGAGGGGAGGGTCGACGGCTCCCCTC
>NZ_JAGGPD010000265.1:0-6728 GCF_018613995.1 Microbacterium sp. ISL-103
CATCGTCGTGCTGGCGTGGGGCTTCTTCTTCTCGTCGTGGCTGCTCGTGATCAACACCTGGGTGGGTCACCGCACTCCCGACCGTCTCGAGGCCGGCGGAAGCCTGGTCGTGGTCGGATTCCAGGGGGCGATCACGATCGCGGCCGGTCTCGGAGGCCTGCTGGTCGACACCCTCGACGTCGAGTTCGTCTACGTGCTGGGGGCGATCTCGCTGCTCGTCGGTGCCGTGCTCTTCGGCGTCTCGAACCGGGTGAGCACTCAGGCGGCGAAGCTCGCCTGAGTCGCCCCGTCGCCTCGTCGCCTCGTCGCCCCGTCGCCTGGCTCCCCGCTCTCACCCGGGCACAGATTCGGATCGACCATTCGACACGCCGCCGTCCTGCCACAACGGTCGGTGTGTCGGGTTCGGGCTCCGAAGTTGTGCCCGCCAGGGGGGGCAGCCGGTAGGGGGCTGGGGCTGGCTCTGTGCTCAGGCGGGGACGGGGGTGAGCTCGGATGCGCGCCACGCCGACGGGGTCAAGCCCGTGCGGCGTCGGAACGCGCGGCTGAAACCCTCGTCCGAGGCGTAGCCCAGCTCACGCGACGTCTCGCTGACGGACCGGCCGGCGCTCAGCATCCGCTTCGCCGCGTCGACGCGCACCTCGGTGACGTAGTCGGCGGGCGAGCGGCCGATGGCCGTGCGGAAGCGCTCGGCGAACACCGAGCGCGACATGGCGCCGACGCTCGCGAGCCGTTCGACCGTCCAGTCGCGACCCGGCTGCTCGTGGATCGCCTCGACGACGCGGTCGAGGAACGGGTCCTGCGAGACCGAGGGCCAGCCGTCCGGCGCGCAGCCGTTCGCAGCCCAGGCGCGGATGACGCTCAGGAGCACCGTCTTCGCCATCATCCGGCAGATCACGGGATCGCCCTGACGCACCGGCCACGACGGCGGATCGGTCGGACCCATGCTGCCCGCGAGTGCGGCCGCGGCGGGCTCGAGCGCGGCGAACGACATCACGGTGATCGGGTCGGGGAGCAGCGCGGCGAGCATCGAGGCGCTGTCGGAGAACTCCAGGTCGACGACCACGAGGTCGGCGTCCGACTCGGCCTCCAGTGCGATCGCCGTGCGGCCCAGGGTGAGGAACGCATCGCCCGCGACGAGACTCGCGCCCAGCGGACGGTCGTCGACGGCGACGATCTGGGCCGAGCGGTCGACGTCGAGGCGGCATCCGGTGGTCAGCGGAGGATGCCCGGTGACCGAGCCCGCCGCGATGTAGACCAGGGTGGCGGCCCGCGGGGCGATCGGCAGCAGTGAGCCGGTCGTCAGCGAGACCCGTCGGGCGACCCCGACGCGCAGGTCGACGGAATCGAGCACCTGCCCGAGGGCTGCGGAATCGACGGTCACCATGCCTTCGGCAACGCCCGGGGCCTCATAGCTATTCCGGATACGCTGAACGGACCCCCACCCGAGGAGTCCCGTGTTCCGCACACCCGACCGCCTGTTCCGAGTCCTCGCGATCGCAGAGGCGATCACCTGGACGATCCTCATCTCGGCGATCATCGCCCGTGCGGCAGGTGCGCCGGGCATCGTCGTCACCGTGGGAGGGGGCATCCACGGCTTCGTCTTCCTCGCCTACGCCGCCACCGCCGTGCTCGTCGCGCTCAATCAGCGCTGGCACCCCGGCGTCGCGATCCTCGCCGTGGTCAGCGCGGTCATCCCCTATGCGACCATCCCGATGGAGATCTGGCTGCACCGCACCGGGCGCCTGGCCGGCGACTGGCGTCTCGAGCAGACCGCCGACCCGCGCGACGCACGCTGGTACGACCGGCTGATGCGCTGGTTCCTGCGCCGCCCGTGGGTGCTCGCGGTGCTGCTGGCCGTCGGAATCGTGGCGCTGTACGTGATCCTGCTGCTGGTGGGCCCGCCCGGCGGCAAGTGATCGGATGCCGGGACCCCGGCATCAGCTCACTGCACGGGCTCGCTGCACGGGCTCACTGGACGATGATGGCGTTCTTCTCGACGACCTCGGCCATGGTCGCCGCGACGTCGCCGCCCTCGCAGTCCACGATCACGTAGAGCCCGACGCCTGTGGCGGTGAAGGCGCGCGCGGCGATGCTCCACTCGCGATCGCCCGCCTCGCCGTCGACCTGCCGGTTCTCGACGTCGGCGTTGCCGCCGACCTGGTAGCTGAACGCCGCGGTGGTGGCGAGGGGCGTGATCGTCGCGGCATCCGCTTCGCCGAGGATGACGGCGAGCATGGCATCGGAGCTGGCGCTGTCGTCACCCGCGACAGTCGGGACGTCGGGTGTGAGGCCCTGCCAGAACTGCGCGGTGCAGGTGTCGTCGACGGTGCCGTAGGTCCATCCGCCGTCGCCGTCGTCGGGCTTCACCACCTTCCACCCGTCGTCGGCGATCAAGCCGTCGCCCCATTGGATGTACGCGGCTCCCGGCAGGTCCGCGCCGTCGGTGAACGACAGCGTCGAGGGCAGGTCTCCGGTGGGCGCGCTCGNNGCGTACAGGCAGCCGGTCAGCGGCAGCACGGCCAGGGCGACCACCGAGACGGCGGCGAGTCGGACCAGCGGCGAGCCCTGCGAGATGCGCGTCATGCCGGTCAGCCTAGTGCGCGGCCGGCGCGGGCCGAGAGGGGGTTCCGCGGGGGCGTTCCGTGTGCTGAGGCGATCCGTGCGCCGAGACTTTCAGTGCGCCGAGGCGATGCCGACGGCATCCTGCACCATCACCGAGGCGACCCTGGCGCCGGCGCCCGCGGCCACGATGAGCTGCTGCGGTCCGGGGATCGCCGCGTCGCCGGCCGCGTACAGGCCCGGGATGTCGGTGCGCCCCGAGCGGTCGGTGGCGAGGTGCCCGTCGTGGTCGACCGCGGGCGCGAAGCCCCGCAGGAACGACAGGTCGGTCTCCCACTCCGGCCGCACGAAGCCGCCCTCGATCTCGACGACGCTGCCGTCGGTCAACCGGATCGCCTCGATGCGCCCCCGATCTCCGACGAGCTCTGTGATCGGATGCCGCAGCACGGCGACACCCATCGATGCGAGCTCGGCCTCCTCCGCGGCGTCGACCGTGTCGGCGCCGAGGGTGAAGACTGTGAGGTTCTCGGTCCACCGTGCGATCAGGCGGGCGCGGTCTGCGAGGTCGTCGGTCGTGCCGATGAGCGCGAGCCGTCGGCCGCGCATCTCCCACGCGTCGCACGCCGCGCAGCTGAACAGGCTGATGCCGTAGAAGCCGCGCAGGTTCGGCACATCGGGAAGGGTCTCTCGCAGACCGGTCGCGAGCAGCACCGACTGCGCCCTGACCGCGTCTGTCGGAGACATGCGACCGATGGATGCGGTGAAGACGGCATCCGCCCCGACCCCGGAACCCGCCGCATCTTCCCCGCCGGCTCTGCCGAGCTCGAGCACGCGGACCCGCGTGCGCACCTCGATGTTCGGGTAGGCGGCCAGCTCGGCGCGGGCGATGCGACGCAGCTCGTGCGGGGGAACGCCGTCGCGGGTCAGGAAGCCGTGGGAGTTCAGGGTCGCCGCATTGCGCGGGCGGTCGGCGTCGACGACGAGCACGCGCATGAGCGAACGCCCCAGGTTGAGGGCCGCCGAGAGTCCGGCGGGGCCGCCGCCGATGACGAGAACGTCGTAGGTGTTCGTGTCGGTCATGCCTCGCCCTTCTGCCGCTCTCAGTCTGCCATCCCCGACTGAGGGTCGCCTAAGTAGCGGGTGTGCCGGCCTCCGGGCTCAGCGCCACGACGTCTCCCACCACGACGACGGCGGGGGAGCGCACCTGTCGAGACGCCGCGATCTGCGCGATCGTGCCCAGGGTGCCGATGGTCACGCGCTGGCGCTCGCCGAACCCGTCTTCGATGATCGCGACGGGGCAGTCGGCGCCGCGCTCTCCGGCCGCGAGCACGTGAGCGGAGTGACCGAGCGTGTTCACGCCCATCAGCAGCACGACGGTATGGTCGCGCCCGCCCCCGAGTGCCTCGATCTGGTCGTGCGCGCTGGCCACGGTGAACGTCTCGGCGATGCCGCGCTGGGTCAGCGGGATGCCGGCGAGGCCGGGCACGGCGACCGCGCTCGTGACGCCCGGGATCACGTCGACCTCGACGCCGGCGGCCTCGCAGAACAGCTGCTCTTCGCGTCCTCGGCCGAAGACGAAGGGATCGCCGCCCTTCAGCCGGACGACGCGTCGGCCCTGATGTGCGAGTGAGACGAGCAGCTCGTTGATGCCGTCCTGCGGCACGGGGTGGTGGCCGGGGAGCTTGCCGACGTCGACGACCTCGGCATCGACCCGCACGCCCTCTTCGGCGAGCTGGGCGAGCACGGCCCTGGCGCCCAGTCGGTCGGCGACGATCACGTCGGCCTCCTGCAGTGCGCGCAGCCCCCGCACGGTCAGGAGTCCCGCATCGCCGGGGCCGGCACCGACGAGCGTGACGGTTCCGGCTGTCGTGACGGTGCCCGCTGTCGTGACGGTGCCTGCTGTCACGAGTGCGCGGTCTCGAGTCGCGATGCTGTGAGGAGCTGCGCCGAGGCCTCCTCGTATCGGGCGATGACGAGGTCGATCAGCGGCTGCGGCACGGTGATGCCGTCGAGCAGGGGCGCGGTGACCCGGCGCCCCGGGGCCTGCCCGACGGTCAGATCGAAGAAGAAGCCGCGCGCCAGCAGGTAGGTCGAGACGGATGCGACCGGGTGATGGTCGAGCGCGGTGGGGAGATCCGGTTCGCGGGCGGCCAGGTAGGCGAGCTCGATCCTCGTGCCGAGACGCAGCGAGAGCAGCGACGCCATGGCCCCGGCATCCGTCAGCGATGCGGGGTCGCGCGATCCCGCCACCGCGAGGATCACGGGTTCGTCCGCATCGGCGTCGGGATCCTCGGCGGCGGCCGCGACGAGCCGGTCCGCGAGCACCTCGGCGAGCCGGGGGTCGGGGCCGAGTGGCGCGCTCACCACGGCGTCCGTCTTCTTCGCGGCCATGCCGTGCAGGTCGTGGTGCACGTGGAAGCCGCGCGACAGCAGCAGCGGAACGATCACGACGGGGCCGTCGATGGTCGGCAGGAGGTCGGCGGCGTCGGGCTGCTGCACGTCGACGAAGGCGCTCTGAACCTCGACGTCGGGGAGGGCGGTGGCGACGGCGGCCACCAGGTCGGCGATCGCGCGGGCGCCCTCGGCATCCGAGGTGCCATGAGAGACGGCGAGCAGGATGGGGCGGCTCATGCAGGGACTCTAGGGGAGGCGTATGACGGCCGTGTTTCGGGAAGTTCACCGCATCCCGCACAAAGTTGAGCCACGTCCTATCAACTTTGTTTGACAGCATCCGGAGGTCGGAGTACAGTTGAGTCATCGCGACTCAGGTTTCCCTGATCGCCCCGGATTTCCAGACCACATCAACCTCAGCAACAAAGGAGAATCACATGGCACGTGCTGTTGGAATCGACCTCGGTACGACGAACTCCGTCGTCAGTGTCCTCGAGGGTGGCGAGCCCAAGGTCATCGCCAACGCCGAGGGCTTCCGCACGACCCCCTCGGTCGTCGCATTCACGAAGGACGGCGAGGTGCTCGTCGGTGAGACCGCGAAGCGCCAGGCCGTCACGAACGTCGACCGCACCATCGCATCCGTCAAGCGCCACATCGGCACCGACTGGTCCTTCGACGTCGACGGCAAGAAGTGGACGCCGCAGGAGATCTCGGCGCGCATCCTGCAGAAGCTCAAGCGCGACGCCGAGTCGTACCTGGGTGACACGGTGACCGATGCGGTCATCACGGTCCCCGCGTACTTCAACGACGCCGAGCGTCAGGCCACGAAGGAGGCCGGCGAGATCTCGGGCCTCAACGTCCTGCGCATCATCAACGAGCCCACCGCCGCGGCTCTCGCCTACGGCCTCGACAAGGGCAAGGAAGACGAGCTCATCCTGGTCTTCGACCTCGGTGGCGGAACCTTCGACGTCTCGCTGCTCGAAGTGGGCAAGGACGACGACTTCTCGACCATCCAGGTCCGCTCGACCTCGGGTGACAACCGCCTCGGCGGCGACGACTGGGACCAGCGTCTCGTCGATCACCTGATCAAGCAGTTCAAGGAGACCACGGGCGTCGACGTCTCGGGTGACAAGATCGCCCTGCAGCGTCTCAAGGAGGCTGCGGAGCAGGCCAAGAAGGAGCTCTCCTCCTCGACCTCGACGAGCATCAACCTGCCGTACCTGTCGCTGACCGAGTCGGGCCCCGTCTCGCTCTCCGAGACGATCACCCGCGCGAAGTTCGAGGACCTCACCAAGGACCTGCTCGACCGCACCAAGAAGCCCTTCGAGGACGTCATCCGCGAAGCCGGCATCAAGGTCGCCGACATCGACCACATCGTGCTCGTGGGTGGATCGACCCGTATGCCCGCCGTGGCCGAGCTCGTCAAGCGCGAGACCGGCAAAGAGGCGAACAAGGGCGTCAACCCCGACGAGGTCGTGGCCGTGGGCGCAGCCCTTCAGGCCGGTGTCCTCAAGGGCGAGCGCAAGGACGTCCTGCTCATCGACGTCACCCCCCTCAGCCTCGGCATCGAGACCAAGGGCGGCATGATGACGAAGCTCATCGAGCGCAACACCGCCATCCCGACCAAGCGCAGCGAGACCTTCACCACGGCAGACGACAACCAGCCGTCCGTCGCGATCCAGGTCTTCCAGGGCGAGCGCGACTTCACCCGCGACAACAAGCCGCTGGGAACGTTCGAGCTCACCGGAATCGCCCCGGCCCCCCGCGGCATCCCGCAG
>NZ_JAGGPD010000265.1:6743-17863 GCF_018613995.1 Microbacterium sp. ISL-103
CGACGCCAACGGCATCGTGCACGTGTCGGCCAAGGACAAGGGCACCGGCACCGAGAAGTCGATCGTCATCTCGGGCGGCTCGTCGCTGTCGAAGGAAGACATCGAGCGCATGGTGCGCGAGGCCGAGGAGCACGCAGCCGAAGACAAGGCGCGCCGAGAGGCGGCTGAGGTGCGCAACCAGGCCGAGACGCTCTCGTACTCGATCGACAAGCTGATCACCGAGAACGACGACAAGCTGCCCGAAGACGTGAAGACCGAGGTCAAGGCCGACGTCGACGCGCTCAAGACGGCACTGGCCGGCGAAGACGACGAGGCCGTGAAGACCGCGTTCGACAAGCTGAACCAGTCGCAGGGCAAGATCGGTGAAGCCATCTACGCACAGTCCCAGGCAGAGGGCGCGCCCAGCGCCGACGCCGCGGGCGAGGCTCCGGCCGATGACGCCTCCTCCGACGAGGACGTCATCGATGCCGAGGTCGTCGACGACGAGGACGAGAAGAAGTAATCATGACGGACAAGAACTTCGACGACAATCAGGTTCCTGAGCCCGCCGAAGGTCACAGCGAGGGGTCGGATGCTCAGGCATCCGGCCCCGCGCCGCACAACCCGGACTCTGACGAGGCCCGGGCTGCGGAAGGCCCTGACGACGCGGACTTCACGATCGATGACATCCTGAACGCCGACCAGACGGCTGAGGCCGCTGCCAGCGATGCCGCGATCGCCGACGCCGAGGACGCTCTTCTGAACGACCTCAAACGTCTGCAGGCCGAGTACGCCAACTACCGCCGCCGCACCGAAGAGCAGCGTCAGGTCGAGATCGAGCGCGCGAAGGGCGAGGCCGCCAAGGGCCTCATCCCGGTGCTCGACGATCTCGACCGCGCCGCTCAGCACGGTGACCTGGTCGAGGGCACGCCCTTCGCCGTCATCGCCGGCAAGGTGCGCACGGTGGTCGAGCGCCTCGGCGTCGTCTCGTACGGCGAGAAGGGCGAGGAATTCGACCCGCAGCGCCACGAGGCGATCTTCCAGCAGCCCACGCCGGGCGCCGACAAGACCACGGTGCTCGAGGTCGTCGAGGTGGGTTACCGCCTCGGTGATGTCGAGCTGCGTCCCGCGAAGGTCGTCGTCGCCGTACCCGCAGAGTAGGTGATCGATGGCTAGCCAGGACTGGTTCGACAAGGACTTCTACAAGACCCTCGGGGTCTCGAAAGACGTCACTGACGCCGATCTCAAGAAGACGTACCGCAAGCTCGCCCGCAAGTATCACCCCGATTCCAATCAGGGTGACGAGAAGGCAGAAGCGAAGTTCAAAGAGGTCAGCGAGGCGTACTCGGTGCTCTCCGACGCCGAACAGCGCAAGGAGTACGACGAGATCCGCGCCATGGGCTCGGGCGCCCGCTTCACCGCGGGCGGCACGGGTGCAGGCGGCTTCGAAGACGTCTTCAGCCGGTTCGGGCAGCAGGGGCGCGGGCAGCAGCAGTCCGCCGACTTCGAGGACATCTTCGCGATGTTCAACCAGGGTCAGGGCGGCTCCTTCGGCTCCGGCCGATTCGGGCAGACCTCCGGCGGATACCGTGGCTTCGGCGGCCCTCAGAAGGGCGCTGATGTCACGGCGCGCACCACGCTCGACTTCGCCACCGCCGTGCAGGGAGAGACGATCTCGCTGCAGGGAGACGACGGCAAGCCGTTCAAGGTGAAGATCCCCGCCGGCGTCGCCGACGGGCAGAAGATCAGGCTCCGCGGACGCGGCCGCCCCTCGCCCGACGGTGGGGAGAACGGCGACGTCGTGGTGCAGATCGCTGTGCGACCGCATCCGGTGTTCACCCGCGAGGGCCTGAACCTGCGGGTGGTCGTGCCGGTGACCTTCACCGAGGCGGCCCTCGGCGCGACGATCGAGGTTCCGACGCTCAGCGGAGACACGGTCAAGCTCCGTGTCGCGCCGGGCACCCCCTCGGGGCGCGTGCTGCGCGTCAAGGGGCGCGGGGTGACGACTGCGAAGGGCACCGGCGACCTGCTCGCCGAGCTGCAGATCGCGGTGCCGTCGCACCTCGACGAGGCCGCTCGAGAGGCGCTGGAGAAGTTCCAGTCGCTCGAGCCGGCAGAGAACCCGCGGGCCGACCTCATGGCCAAAGCCCGCCGATAGCGAAACCGGTGCCGAGAACGATGACGAACGCGAACACCGAGGAAGAGGTGAGGGAACATGGCTGACCAGCGCATGGATGCCGACACCCCGGTGTTCGCGATCGCCGTCGCCGCCGAGCTCTCGGGGTTGCACCCGCAGACGCTGCGGCAGTACGACCGGATCGGCCTGGTGATTCCGGGCCGGACATCCGGCGGCTCCCGCCGGTACTCGACCCGCAACATCGAGCAGCTCCGCGAGGTCGCCCAGCTGTCGTCCGAGGGCGTCAGCCTTCCGGCGATCGCCCGTCTGCTCGACCTCGAAGACGAGAACCGCATACTGCGCCGCCGCGTCGCAGAGCTCGATGCCGCCCTGCGCGCCGAGCGAGACAACCGGCCGGGTGTGCGTGTGTTCGCCGCAGGATCCGCGGGTGTCATCCCGATGCCGAGCGGTCGCCGACTGCGCAGGTCGACCGACGTCGTTCTCTGGCACCCCGGCAGCGGCCGCGGCTGAGATCGCGGACGACGGCTCGGCAGCTAGGTCGATCCGAAGAACCGGGTCGCGATGTCGGCCACCTCTTTGTCGAGCGTGTCGATCCTGCCGTTGAGTCGCCATTCGAGTGACTCGATCTGACCGCTGAGGCGGTGGTCGAGTGCTTCGATCTGACCGCTGAGGCGGTGGTCGAGGGCTTCGATCTTTCCGCTCACGCGCCATTCGAGGGCTTCGATCTTGCCGCTCAGCTTTCCGTCGAGCCCGTCGATCTTTCCGGAGAGCGTGCCGTCGAGGCGGCCGATCTCGGCCCGGATCACTCTGCTGAACTGCGTGGTCATGACCGTCACCACGCCGATCATCACCGCGCCGAACACTCCGATGAGCGTCCAGATCTGAGGGTCGTTCATCGCCATGACTCCATCCTGTGGGCGTCGAGCCAGAATGGCAGTGTGACGTCGGCGGACGGCGTGGATCATCTCCGGCTGCGCGGCCTCGGGGGGAACTCGGTCACGATCCGTGTCGGTGCAGGAGAGGTTCGGCGACGGCACTCCGCACGCGCGTCCATCCGCGCGCGGTATCGTTGCGACACGATGAGGATGACGCGTCGCACACTGCTGATCGGCGCCGGAGCCGGTGTCGTGGGAATCCTGTTGGCCTCCTGCACTCCCGAACCGGCGCCCACTCCCACGCCCGATCGTTCGCCGACCCCGCAGCCGACGGCCGGGTCGATCACGCCTGCGGCGTTCGCCCGCAGCTCGTGGGCGACGGATTCGTTCGCTCTCGGCGCGGCGAGCTTCACCCCCGTCGGCACCCAGGGGAGTGCGCGCGACGCGCTGGCGGAGCCGATCGACGGCCGACTCTTCCTCGCGGGCGAGGCGACCGACGCCGAGGCGCCGGGCACCATGGCCGCCGCCGTGCGCTCGGGTGAGCGAGCCGCCGGGCAGCTCAGGCGCGCGGCGGACGACGGAGAGCGGGTCGCCATCATCGGGGCAGGCCTCGCCGGCGCGACCGCGGCAGCGCTGCTCGTCGCCGACGGCCTGCAGGTCACGGTGTTCGAGGCGCGCGACCGCATCGGCGGGCGCATCCACTCCGTCGTCGACGAGAAGGCCTGGCCCTTCCCCGCGCAGCTGGGCGGATGGCTGATCGGAGCATCCGATGTGGCACTGCTCGACGAGCTCAACAGGCTCGACGTGCGCACGGCCACCCTCGCGGGATCTCTGTGGCGATCGACCGACGGCGACGTCGATGCCGTGAGCACCGAGCCCGTGCAGGCGGCCATCGCGGCGGCCCAGCAGGGTCTCGAGGACGCGTCTGTCGAAGACGCGCTGACGGCGGCCGGTGCTGATCCTGCCGAACCGGGGCTCGCCGCACTGCTCGCCTCGGTCGCGGCTTCCTCGGGTGCCGACCCCGCATCGCTCTCGACCTGGTTCCCGCCCTCGCTGCCGCCGGACGAGAGCACCGCACCGCTCGGCGATCTGACCCCGACCATCGAGGGACTGCTCGAGGGCGCGAAGCTGAGCCTGTCATCGCCTGTGAGCCGTGTCGCGTACGACGAGTCGGGGGTCAGCCTCGGCATCGCGTCCGGCGAATCGCTGTCGTTCGACCGCGTGCTGATCACCGTGCCTCTCGGCGTGCTGAAGAGCGAGGGGCTGCAGTTCGCACCCGCGCTGCCGTTCGGCCACCGCGGCGCGATCGCCGACCTGGGCATGGGGCAGATCGAGACGATCTGGCTGCGTTTCGACGATCCGCTGATCGCCGCTGCGCCCGAGACGGACGACGATGCGGATGCGACCGCCGACGAGACGGGGCCGGCGATCTGGCACGTCGTCGGAGGCGACGCGCTGATCCGCACCTGGTACAACCTCGCCCCGGTCACCGGCGAGAACGTCGTGGTCGGCATCGTCGGGGGAGAGGCCGCCGAGAAGTTCGCCGCGCTCGACGATCAGAAGGCGCTCGAGGCGGCGATCGACTCGCTGGGCCCGTTCCTCGCGTCATCCTCCTGAGGCGCACCCTCCTGAGCTGCACCCCCCTGAGCCGAGACTAGACCTCGGGGCGCTCGTGGCCGCGTCGGCGCATTCGGCTGACGAGCACGATCGCCGTCGCGACCAGCGCGAAGATCGCCAGCGCGATGCCGCTGGTGATCAGGAACTCGGGCGGGCCCGACACCTGCCGCGGGTCGAGGAAGTAATACGGGTACCAGCCGACCGACGGCCCGCGCCAGAGGGTGACGCCGCCCCAGGCGAGCGGGAACGAGAGCGCCGTCGGCACCACCCACCACGGCACGCCGCGGTGACCCGGGGTGAGGACCCAGGCGATCGCGGTGCACGCCGGCAGGTAGAAGTGCAGCACCTGATCCGACCAGGGCACGTCGACGCGGATGCCGCGCAGGCCCGCCTGCCACACGATGAGGGCGAAGGCCAGACCGGCGGTGATCGTCCAGGTGAGCACGAGGGCGAGGGCGACGGTGAACCAGCGAGGATCCGTCGCTCGGATGAAGGCCAGCACCGTGCCGATCAGCAGCACGACGACGAGCGCGCAGTTGGACTGCACGGTGAGGTAGGCGAAGAAGTTCTCGCCGGCGATCGTGCGCGAGCTCAGACCCCAGAAGAGCCGGTGCACGAGGGCGACGGTGCACACGGCTGCTGTCGTCAGGCGCAGCACGCCGAACACCGATCGTGCCCTCACCTTCGCCTCTGCCCCTTCCCGGCTGCGCCCGAGAGTCCCGTATATCGCGCGTCAGTCCTTCCGGCGAGTCTACGGAAGGCTGCGGGGGAGGGTCCTGACGGCACCTCGCTCAGGAGACGGAAAAGTCGCTTTCCTAGCGTGGAGGCAGGGAACGCCCCTGCTCCGCGCCTGGCGCGCGGTGTCCTGCCACGAAGGAAGACCTCCTCATGACGAACACCACCGCCCCCTCTGCCGCCACGTCGCTGGGACTCCTCGTCCTGCGTGTCGTGGTCGGCGCCGTCTTCGCCGCTCACGGAGCGCAGAAGATCTTCGAGTACACCCTGCCCGGCACCATCGGCAGCTTCGAGGGCATGGGAATCCCCCTGCCCGAGATCGCCGCCCCGGTCGTCGCATTCATCGAGCTGATCGGCGGCATCCTGCTGGTGCTCGGCCTGTTCACCCGCCCGGTCGGCATCCTGCTCGCCGTCGACATGATCGTCGCGCTGGTCGCGGTCCATCTGCCCGCAGGCCTGTGGGTGGGCGAGGGCGGCTACGAGTTCGTCGCCGTGCTCGGCGCGGCCGCACTGGCCGTGGCCTTCACCGGTGCCGGACGCTTCTCGCTCGACGGGGCGTTCCTGCGTGGCCGAGCACCCGCCTGGCTCAGCTGAACCGCGCGCCGCGGCCGTGGCGTCCTCGGGGGCTCCCCGGCCGCGGCGCCGAAGGCCCTCGAACGCGAGGTGTGTATCCTGTCAACAGTTAACAGGAGGTCACCGTGACACAGACCGTGAAGCGCGGGGAATCCCTCGGGGCGCAGGTGGCGCAGGTGCTGCGGCAGCGCATCGTCCGCGGAGAGCTCTCGCCCGGCGCGCGCATCACCGAGGAGGCGCTCGCCGAGGAGTTCTCGGTGAGTCGAGGGCCGATCCGCGATGCCCTCACCCAGCTCAGCTTCGAGAAGCTCGTCGAGGTGCAGCGCCCGCGAGGCGTGTACATCACCGGGCTCTCGCAGGATGACGTCGACCAGCTCTACAGCCTGCGCGGCGCCCTCGAGCAGCTCGCGCTGTCGCGTGCCATGAGAGTGGACGACGACGCGCGGTGGGCGGCGATGGCGGCTGCGGTCGATCGCATGGGTCAGGCGGCCGACAGGGGCGATCATGCGGCCTTCGTCGCCGCCGACCTCGAGTTCCACTCCGAGATCTACGTGCTCGCCGACCACCCGCGCCTCGAGGGCGCGTGGAGTCAGTACCTGCCGACCTTCGCGTCACTGCTCGAGGTGACCATCAACCACGACGACGACCTCCACGAGTCGTCCGACGACCACATGAAGCTCATGGCGGTGATGCGATCCGGCACCCCCGAGGAGGCGGCGGCGGTGCTCACGGCGCACCTCGACGGCGCGCGGGATCGGATGCTCAGCGAGCTGGCCGACCGGCCCGCCTGATCGCGACTCCGGTCGGATTCGCGATCAGGGCCGAAGCATCCGGATTCAGGCCCGAGGCGTGAGGTGACGTCGCAGCACCCACGTGTTGCCGGTCGCATCGCCGCTGTGCTCGAAGTCGTCGAGGACGGCCGTCGACAGGGCGAGGCCGCGGCCGCTCTCGCTGTCGACACCGGGCATCGTGACCGCATCCCAGTCGATCCTGGCCGGGTCGGCCGTGTCGACGAACGTGGCGACGAGATCGTCCGCACCCACCTCGATGTCGACCTCGACGGTGATTCCGGCATCCGGCTCGCCCGCCGTGTCGGCGTGTGTCGCGATGTTCGTCGACACTTCGCTGACCGCCAGGGCGAACAGGGTGCGATCCTCGGGGGCCACGTGCGGGGCGTTCTCCCACAGCGCGTCGAGGGCGTCGAGGACGTGCTCGACGAAGGCGGGGCCGGCGAGGCCCGCGACATGCGCCCTGCGCGAGTCAGTGGCCATCGAACGCCGTCTCGGGTGTGGGGTGGTCGAGCAGCACGCGGTCGAGGTTCGTCAGGTGCAGCACCGTCCGCACGGCCTCCGGCACGGCCGCGATGCGCAGATCGCCGCCCGCGACCCTGGCGCTCTTGAGCCCGCCCACCAGAGCGCCGAGCCCCGAGGAATCGACGAACTGCAGCTGGGTCATGTCGATGACGATCTTCGAGTCGCCCGCGGCGACGAGGTCGTTGACCGCCTTGCGCAGCAGCGGTGCACCCGTCGCCGTGAGGCGGCCGGACAGGGCGATCACGGCGAAGCCGTCCCTGACGTCAGTGCTGAGATCCATGGTTCTCCTCCTCGAGGATTCGGGCCGGTCCGCGGTAGCGAGCGGCTTGGATGATGACGCTGAGCACGACGAGGTCGTACAGCACCCACACGGTGTTGACGAGGGTGCCTGTTCCGTCGCCCGTGCCGATGATGACCCGTGTCACGCCGATCACGAGCGCCACGCTGAGCACGACGATCGCGGTCAGCTGCGGCCAGATCTGCCCCCACGGCACCCCGCGCGGATCGCGTCCGTCCTTGCGCGTCACCGCGAAGGAGAGGGGGCGGCCGAAGACCACGTTCGCGACGGCGGTCCAGCATGCGCGGATCCAGACCGGGAACAGCGCGAGCGAGTACTGCTGCCCGCGCCATGTTCTGAGTCCTCTGGCGACGACGAGGAAGAGAAGCTGGTTGACCAGGAAGTACGGCAGGAACCGCACGAAGAAGTCGACCGACCAGGCTGTGACGGGAAGCACCCCGAACACGAGATAGACGACGGGCGCCGTGAGATAGATGACGGCGGCGAAACCCGAAAGATAGCTCCACATGGTGGCGAAGTACATCAGTCGCTGCCCGATCGAGAGACCGCGCTTCACGAGCGGACTGTCGCGCAGCATGACCTGCAGCGTGCCCTGAGCCCAGCGCAGCCGCTGCGTCAGCATCGTGCGCAGGTCTTCGGGTGCCAGTCCCTGGGCGAGGATCTCGTGGTGGTAGACGCTGCGCCAGCCGAGCGAGTGCAGCTGCATCGCGGTGGCCATGTCTTCCGTCACCGAGATCGTCGCCAGAGGGAGGATCGGCTGCGCCTCGTCGCCGCGGTCGAGACGCAGGGCGTCGAGCAGGGCCGCGACGGCATCGAGCGCGGTGATGGGCGAGAGGTCGGACTCTGCGAGCGCCGTCAGGCCCGCCTCGTCGACGACGATCGCGCCGAGCTCCGCGTCCTGTGCGATGGGCAGCGCGCCCAGCTCTGCGAGGTCCGAACGGATGCCGGCGAGGTCCTTCGCGACGAGGATCACCGAGGCGTTGCGAACGGCCGCCGACACGGCATCCGCGATCTCGCGCACGGGGGCGCCGGCGGCGAGGTCGCGCCGGGCGCGGCCGATCGACAGGTGCAGGGAGTACAGCTCCCGGCGGAGTTCCGGGTCGGAGGCCGAGTGCATCTCCTTCTCGATCAGGGTCTCGGAGGTGCGCAGCGCCCGCGCTGCCGTGTCGGTGACCTCGCGCACGTAGCCGATGATCCCCAACTGCATCAGGGCATCGCGACGCAGCACGGCGTTCGAGCCGCAGAAGAAAGCGGCGTTCCAGCCGTCCTTGCCCTGCTGGATCGGCCCGTAGAAGAGGGGCGCCTGGCTGCCGAGCGGGTCGGCCTCGTCGACGTTCACGAACCACTGCGGTGTCTGCACGACGGCGACCTCGGGGTCATCGGCGAAGTACCCGAGCGTGCGGTGCAGGATCAGCGGGTCGGGGATCTGGTCGGCGTCGAGGATCAGGAGGAACTCCCCGTCGGTCTCGAACAGTGCGGCGTTCAGGTTGCCCGCCTTCGCGTGGCGGGGCTTGCCGGTCCAGTCGTCGGATCGGGTGAGGTAGCCGATGTCGGCCTCGCGGGCGGCCTGCTCGAGTTCAGGACGCGCGCCGTCGTCGAGGATCCAGGTCGTGTGGGGGTAGGCGATCCCGCGCGCTGCGCGTGCCGTCGTCATCACGAGCTCGATCGGCTCGTTGTAGGTCGCGATGAACACGTCGACCGTGCCCTGGGGCGGGGACACCGGGGCCGGGCGCTCCTTGGCCCGCCACATCGTCAGGCAGAAGAGGAAGGTGTCGATCAGGCTGTAGGTCTCTGCGATCACCAGGGGCACCGCGATCCACCACGCCGACCAGTTCACCGACTCCAGCCAGCGCCAGGCGACGTAGTTCACACCGAGCAGCACCGACAGCACCGCGATGATGCGGATCGCGGCGAAGCGGGCGGTCATGCGTCGCGCCGCACCACGACGACGGTGATGTCATCGGTCGCACGGTCGTCCGAGATGAGCCTCAGTGCCTCGTCGATCGCTCCGTCGGGTCCGAGCGTGTCGAGCACTCGGGCCACGTGGGCGAACGGGTCATCGGCGTCGAGCACGTCGAGCAGTCCGTCGCTGCAGCAGACGAAGGCATCGCCGGGCTCGAGGCGGGTGCGGCGGGACTCCCGCGCATCCTGATCGGGCAGCGCCGCGCCCATTCCGAGAGGGAGGCCGGTCGAACGAAGATGCTCCCATGAGCCGTCGCTGCGCAGGATGAAGGCCAGGCTGTGTCCGGCGTCGATGACCTCCAGATCGCCGGACTGCGGCTGCAGCTCGGCGTGGACCGCCGTGACGAACATCGTCGTCTCGGAGAGATCCTCTTCGAGAATCCGGTCGGCATCGGCGATCGCCTCGGCGATGCTGCGTTCGGGGGCCGTACGCAGAGATGCACGCACCCCGGCCGCGACGATGGCGGGGCCGGTGCCCTTGCCCATCGCGTCAGCGAGGGTGATGCGCAGCGCCTCGCCGTGCAGGCGCAGATCGTAGAAGTCTCCCGCCAGGCGCCCGCGCGAGGCACCGCCGCCCGCGATCGTGTACCCGGTGACGGTGGGGAGCGAGTGCGGTCGCAGTGCGCTCTGGATCAGGGTGGCCTGATCGAGCTCGACGTCTGCCGCGATCTCGCTCTGCACCCAGAAGGCGAGGTCGCGGAGCAGCGCGCGCTCCGCCTCGGAGAACGAGTGCGGCTCGGTGTCGAGCACGCACAGCGTGCCGACGGGTTCGCCGCCCGGCGCGTGGAGCGGATGCCCGGCGTAGAACCGGAGATGCGGGTCGCCGACCACGAACGGGTTCGCGGCGAACCTCTCGGTCTCGCTGGCGTCTTCGATCACCACCGTGCGGTCCTCGCCGACCGTGTAGTCGCAGAAGGAATCCTGACGGGGCGCCTCCTGGCCGCCGAGCCCGATCTCGGACTTGCGCCACTGGCGGTCGCCGTCGAGCAGCGAGACGCTCACCATCGGCACGCCGAACATCTGCTTCGCAAGCCGTGCCACTCGATCCACTCGTTCATCCCGTGGGGTGTCCAGGATCCCGAGTTCCTCCAGCGCCTGCTGCCTCCTGAGCTCGTCGAACATGCTCCGCCTCCCTCGTCGCTCCCCTCATAGTCCCATCTGGAAGGGTGAAGTGGACAGCCGGAGGGCACGGTGAGTCTCGTACCAGTGTTGACTGTTAACAGTCAACACTGGTACGGTCATGAGGTCGACAACAAGGTCGGCCCACGTAGAGGAGCAAAGATGCCCCGCAAGCGCATCACCCGTGCCGCCGCCGCACTCGCGGCCGTCGCCGCCACCGCTCTCGTCCTGTCGGCCTGCACGAAGGTCGAAGAGGGTGAAGATGCGGAATCCGCGTTTCCCGAGAACGACATCCGCCTGATCATCCAGGCGAACCCGGGCGGTGGATCCGACCTGTCGTCGCGTGCGCTCGCCACCGAGCTCGAGGGCATCCTCGGCGTCAGCGTCATCCCCGAGAACATGCCGGGAGCCGCAGGTGCCCTGGCGATGGAGTACGTCGGTGCGCAGGACCCCGACGGCTACGTCATCGGCTTCGCGCCGGTCGAGATCGCGATGCTCAACACCACGCAGAG
>NZ_JAGGPD010000266.1 GCF_018613995.1 Microbacterium sp. ISL-103
GGATCCCGAGCTTCTGCACTACACCTGGCTCGAGGGCCCGCTCGCCTGGCTGTTCGGTGCGACCGAGATCGAGCACGCGCGGGTCGCGCGTGCGTCGACCGAGAGCGCCGTCTTCGTGCAGGCCGAGACCGTCGAAGACGACTTCCTCGACGAAGTGCGGTGGGTGGCGAGTCTGGCTGACCGCGTCGGGGTGGTCGGCATCGTCGCCGGCGCGCGCCTCGATCGCGGCACCGACACCACCGCTCACCTCGAAGGACTCGCCGCCGAGCCGCTCGTGGTCGGCGTGCGGCACAACCTGCAGGGCGAGCCCGACGGACTGGCGGTGTCGGCCGGATTCGTGACGGGTGCGCGAGAGGTCGCAGCGCGCGGGTGGGCGTTCGATGCGTGCGTGCGCTCCCCTCAGCTGCCTGAGATCGCGCGCCTCGCGGGAGCGGTGCCCGAGCTGCGGATGGTGCTCGACCACCTCGGCAAGCCCGAGGTCGGCACTGCGGAGGCGCCGGTGGCCCCGACGATGGAATGGGTGCGCGATCTCGACGACCTCGCACGGCATCCGAACGTGTGGTGCAAGCTGTCGGGCCTGCCCGGAGAGGCCGGCGGTGACTGGTCGGCGGCGCAGCTGCATCCGTTCCTCGATGCCGCCGCCGATGCCTTCGGCGCCGAGCGGCTCATGTGGGGCAGCGACTGGCCGGTGTCGGTGATCGGCCCGGCCGAGGAGGGCGACCCCCACGCGAACGACGACGGATCGCCGATGTACCAGCCGACGGCCCGGAGCAGGTGGGCGGATGCCGTGATCGACTGGGCCGAGCGCCGCGGACACGACGTCGACGCGATCATGTGGGCCAACGCCGAGTCGTTCTATCGGATCGGCGAACGGTCGGCGCACGAGGATGCGCGCGAAGAGCGGCCCCGTCGCGGCATCCTCGGTTGGCTGCGTTCCGGTCGCTCGTAGTGCCGGCCCGCGCCGGCCCGCGCGCCCGCCCCCGCCCGCGCCCCGCCCCGCCCCCGCTCCACCAGGGGTTCCGGTGGCAGTTTGTGCCGCGGAATCAGGCGTTCGGCGGCACGAACTGCGACTGGAACGGATGGGTCATCGCATCAGGCGGCACGAACTGCGACCGGAGCGGCCGGTCGTGAAGTCAGGCGAAGAGCGCCCGCTGCACGCGCGCCACGAGTTCTGCCGGTCGCGAGAAGAGTTCGGCGGACACCTCGATGACGTTCCAGCCCGCAGCTCGAAGCGCGGCGATCCGCTCGACGTCCGCAGCGTAGCGGGAGTGATGCAGCATGCTCTGATACTCGATCGCGACCTTGCGCTCCGGGTAGGCCAGATCTACGCAGGCCAGGAATCGTCCGTCATCGTCGTAGACGTCATGATTGAGCTGCGGCTCGGGCAAGCCTGCCAATACGAGATGGCATCGGAGTTTCGACTCCCGTGGCGACCACGAGTCCTCCCGCACGAGGTCGACGGCCTGCCGCAGGCGCTGGATGCCGACGCGCCGCCCTGTCGTGATCGTCGCCCTCAGGTCATCGATGGACGCCATCGGGCGTCGCCCGAAGTCCGGGCGGCCGTGGCCCGTGCGCCACGAACGGCAGAAGTAGTCGCCGAGGGCCACAAGATCCAAGAGGTCCCACGATCCGAGCTGAGCCCATGCAGTCTCGGGCCGGGAGATGCGCGCACTGTCGATGCCGTCGAAAGTCGCGGCTGCGGGGTGAGCCCTGTGCGATGCGACGCCCCTCGCTCTGACCAGCGTGCCCGGCCCGATGGTGCACACGTGCACGGGCAACGTCATCCCATCGACCGGGCGGCCCTCGCGTCTGATCAGCGGGAGCGGTCCGCCGAGCAGAGCGACGGCAGACTCATGGCTGAAGAACTGATCGCGACGCAGGCGAGGAGCATACTGGCGTGCCCGTAGGCGACGCTGCGCAGCCTGGCGCTCGAAGAGGTCGAGTCCGTCGAGGTCGGGCGTCGCCTCGCTGTCGCGCACACCGCGGAACGGTGTCTCCAGATCAGACCTTCTCAGTCGTCCGCGGCTCACGCCGATCGACGCTGCTCTCCGCACACTGAATCGAGGTCCGAGCTCTTCGGGCAGCGGATGTGGTCGTCCCATTCCGACACCGTGCCAGTGGATCGCCAGCCGGTGGCCACTATCCACAGGTTTCGCGTGCGGTCGTCCGGTCGCGGGTTCGGCGTTCCGGTTGCAGTCGGTGCCGCTCTTCGCCGCGGTGTCGGCGTTCCGGTTGCAGTTGGTGCCGCTGGTTCTTCTTTTGAACGGCACGAACTGCGACCGGAACGCGGATGGGCGGTGCAGAGTGCGACCGGAACGCGGGACGGACGGCACGAACTGCGACCGGAGCGCGGATGGGCGGTGCAGAGTGCGACCGGAACGCGGGACGGACGGCACGAACTGCGACCGGAACGCGGATGGGCGGTACAGAGTGCGACCGGAACGCGGGGAGTCGGACCGGCCGGGAAGTGACAGGGGCGGCTCAGTCGCCGACGGGGCGCAGGCGCAGCTGCGCCATACCGCCGTCGACCTCGATGAACGTTCCCGTCGTCGACCCCGCAGCGGGGCTCACGAGGTACGCGACGGCCGCGGCGACCTCGTCGGGCGAGACCAGGCGACCATGCGGCTGGCGGGCCTCGAGAGCGGCGCGCTCGGCGGCCGGATCGTCGGCCGAATCGAGCAGACGTCCGACCCAGGGGGTGTCGGCGGTGCCGGGGTTCACGGCGTTCACGCGGATGCCCTCGCGCAGATGGTCGGCCGCCATGGCGCGGGTCAGAGCCGAGACCGCGCCCTTCGACGCGCTGTAGAGGGCACGCTGTGGCAGACCTGTCGATGACGCGATGGATGCCGTATTGCAGACCGCCGCGCTCGGGGACTTCTTGAGCCACGGCAGCGCCGCCGAGGTGACCCGGGCGATGCCGGTGACGTTGATCGAGAGCACGCGTGCCCACTCGTCGTCGTCGTTCGCGGTGATGTCTCCCTGTGCACCCACGCCGGCGTTGTTGACCACGATGTCGATGCGGCCGAACTTCTCGGCGACGGCTTCGACGGCGGCATCCACCGATGCGCGGTCCGACACATCGGCCGTGAACGCCGCGAAGGCGGCATCCGCTCCGGAGGTGTCGCGGTCGAGCACCGCGATCTGGGCTCCGTCGGCGTGCAGGCGGGCGGCGATGGCCGCGCCGATGCCGGATGCTCCGCCGGTGACGATCGCGACGAGTCCGTCGAGTGCGCTGCTCACTTCTGTGCCTCCCATGCCACGAACTCCTGGCGCTGATGCCCGAGTCCTTCGATCTCGATCTCGACCACGTCGCCCGCCTTCAGATACGGGAACCTGCCTCCGAACGCGACACCCTGCGGGGTGCCCGTGAGGATCAGGTCGCCGGGCTCGAGCGTCACGTACTGCGACAGGTGGTGCACGATCACGCGCACGTCGAAGATCATGTCGTTCGTGTTCGAGTCCTGACGCGGCTCGCCGTTGACCCAACTGCGCAGCTGCAGCTCGTCGACGTCGACCTCATCGGGGGTGACGAGCCACGGGCCGGTCGGGTTGAAGCCGGGGGCGATCTTGCCCTTCGACCACTGGCCGCCCGAGACCTCCATCTGGAACGCGCGCTCCGACACGTCGTTCGCCACGACGTAGCCGGCGATGTGCGCCTCGGCGTCGTCGGGCGAATCGAGGTAGGCGGCGCGGGCGCCGATGACGATACCGAGCTCGACCTCCCAGTCGGTCTTCTCGCTGCCGCGGGGGATGGTGACCGCATCGTTCGGACCGACGACCGTGTTGGGCGTCTTCAGGAACATGATCGGCACGGTCGGCGGCTCGGAGCCGGACTCGCGGGCGTGAGCCGCATAGTTCTGACCGATGCAGATGACGGCGCTCAGGCGGGCGATCGGCGCTCCGATGCGCATCGCGGCGGCATCGTCGAGCACGGGGAGCTCATCGGCGGCACGGGCCGCTTCGACGCGCGTCCGGAAGTCACCGGCGAGGAAATCACCGTTCACATCGGATGTCACGGAGCGCAGATCGAGGTAGCGGTCGCCCTCGACGAGGACGGGGATCTCGGCGCCGGGGGTGCCTAGCCGTGCGAACTTCATGTCTCTCCTGATCAGTGAGGTGTCCATGGTGGCGGGGCGCGTCGGCGCGGCCCGTCTCGTTGACAGTATAGACATCGGATGTTTACACTCCAAGAGATCTGCACGAATCCCCACCCCGTGCACGAGAGGATCCCGTGAGCCGCATCGTCGCCCTCGACACGACCGACATCCGCTTCCCGACGTCGCTGAGCCTCGACGGGTCGGACGCGATGAATCCCGACCCCGACTACTCGGCGGCGTACGTGATCGTGCGCACGGATGCCGAGGACGGCATCGACGGCCACGCCTTCGTCTTCACGATCGGCCGTGGCAACGACGTGCAGGTGGCCGCGATCGACGCGCTCGCCGGGCACCTCGTCGGCCGCGAGATCGAACCGCTGCTCGACGACATGGGCACGACGTTCCGTGACATCATCGGCGACTCGCAGCTGCGCTGGCTCGGCCCCGAGAAGGGCGTGATGCACATGGCCATCGGCGCCGTCATCAATGCGCTGTGGGACATCAAGGCCAAGCGCGCAGGACTGCCGCTCTGGCAGCTGCTGGCGCGGATGACGCCGGAAGAGCTCGTCGGCCTCGTCGACTTCCGCTACCTGACCAACGCGCTCACGCCCGAGGATGCCCTCGAGATCCTGCGCGCGGCGGAGCCCGGGCGGCCCGAGCGCGAGCGCGAGCTGCTCGACACCGGATACCCCGGCTACACGACCAGCCCCGGCTGGCTCGGCTACTCGGATGAGAAGCTCGAGCGGCTCGCGCGCGAGGCGATGGCCGACGGCTTCACCCAGATCAAGCTCAAGGTCGGTGCCGACCTCGACGACGACATCCGGCGGTTCCGCAAGGCGCGCGAGGTCTGCGGGCCCGACTTCCCCATCGCGATCGACGCGAACCAGCGCTGGGAGGTGTCGGAGGCGATCGAGTGGGTCAATGCGCTCGCGGAGTTCCACCCCGCCTGGATCGAAGAGCCCACGAGTCCCGACGACGTGCTCGGTCACGCCGAGATCGCGAGGGGCGTCGCGCCCATCCGCGTCGCCACCGGCGAGCATGCGCAGAACCGCGTGATCTTCAAGCAGCTGCTGCAGGCCGAGGCGATCTCGGTCATGCAGATCGACGCCGTGCGGGTCGCCGGCGTCAACGAGAACATCGCCAACCTTCTGCTGGCTGCGAAGTTCGGAGTGCCGGTGTGCCCGCATGCGGGCGGGGTCGGTCTGTGCGAGGCCGTGCAGCACCTGTCGATGTTCGACTTCGTCGCCGTCACGGGCACACGCGAGGGTCGGATGATCGAGTTCGTCGACCACCTGCACGAGCACTTCGTGATCCCCACCGACATCCGAGGCGGCTCGTACATGGCTCCGACCGTGCCGGGTTCGGGCATGGAGATGAAGGCCGAGAGCATCGCCGCCTACACGTGGACGGGGCAGCATGTCGGAGTCTGACGCTCTGGCGGTCTCTGCACGACTGACGGTTCCTCGTCTCGGATACGGTGCCGCGAACGTCGGCAACCTGTTCCGCGAGCTGAGCGACGACGAGTCGTGGGCGATCCTGGAGGCCGCGTGGGACAGCGGCATCCGCTACTTCGACACGGCTCCGCACTACGGTCTGGGGCTGTCAGAGCGTCGTCTCGGGGCGTTCCTGCAGACGAAGCCGCGCGACGAGTACGTGCTGTCTACCAAGGTCGGGCGGCTGCTGCGGCCGAACCCCGACCACGACGGCGGCCTCGACACCGCGAACGACTTCCACGTGCCCGACGACCTGCAGCGCGTGTGGGACTTCTCGGCATCGGGGATCCGCACCAGCCTCGACGAGTCGCGCGAGCGCCTCGGGATCGAGCGCATCGACCTGCTCTACCTGCACGACCCCGAGCGGCACGACCTGGATCTCGCGCTCGCCGAAGCGCTGCCGGCGCTCGAGCAGCTGCGCGCGGATGGCCAGGTGACCGCCGTCGGAATCGGGTCGATGGTGTCGGAGGCGCTCGCCGCATCTGTGCGCTCGGCAGACCTCGATCTCGTCATGGTCGCCGGGCGGTACACGCTGCTCGAACAGCCCGCGGCCGTCGACGTGCTGCCGGCCTGTCGCGAGACCGGAACGGGGATCGTCGCAGCATCGGTGTTCAACTCGGGGCTGCTCGCGTCGAGTGAGCCGCGGCGCGACGGGCGGTACGAGTACGGCCAGCTTCCCGACGAGCTCTGGGACCGGCTGCTGCGCATCGCAGCGGTGTGCGCCGAGCACGACGTGCCGCTGCCCGCGGCCGCCATCCAGTTCCCCCTGCAGTCCGATGTGGTGCGCTCGGTGGTCGTCGGCGGCAGCAGGCCGGGGCAGTTGCAGCAGAACGCGGAGTACGCGGCGCTCGAGATTCCCGGCGCCCTGTGGGCTGAGCTCGCCGTCGAGGGGCTGATCCCGGCCTGAGCCGGCGTGAGCTCAGCGGCCGACGGTCGACTCGCGGACGACCAGCTCGGCGGCGAACGGCGTCGGCGCGGGCAGGTCGGCGGCGGGGTCGGTGAGCTGGCGGATCAGCGCCGCCCCCGCCGCCCGCCCGATCTCATACCCGGGCTGCCGCACGCTCGTCAGCGGCACCACGCTCTGGTGCGCCTGGGCGACGTCGTCGAAGCCGACCAGCGCGATCTCCTCCGGCACGCGGATGCCCTGACGCAGCAGCTGGGTGAGCACGCCGATCGCGACCATGTCGTTCGCGGCGAAGATCGCGTCAGGGCGCTCCGAGGCGGGGAGAGCGGTGATCCGCTCGGCGATCTCGAGCCCGTCCTCGGTCGTGAGGTGCGGCACATCGAGCACCTCGAGCGTGGCGTCCGAGCCTGCGACCGCATCGCGAAGACCCTGCAGCCGGTCGTTCGACTGGCTCACGCTCGGCGCCCCGAGGAACAGGATGCGCGAGCGACCGATCGACAGCAGATGCGCGCCTGCGAGGCGTCCGCCGCCGCGGTCGTCGAACTGCACCGAGCCGACGGTGTCGGAATCGGGGATGGGCCCGACCACGACCGAGCGGATGCCGCGGTCTGAGAGCTGTTCGAGGCGGGGCACCACGTCTTCGAGGGGATAGATGACGATGCCCTGCACTCGGTGCGCCTCGAACATGTCGATGTTGCGGCGCTCGGTGCCGGCGTCGCGATTGCTGTTGCTGAAGAAGAGCGACCAGCCTTCTTCGCGCGCCACGTCTTCGACGCCGCGGGAGAGCTCGTGGAAGTACGGCAGCCAGGCGTCGAGCAGGATCAGCGCGAGCGCCTTGCTCGACCCCGCGCGCAGCTGTCTGGCCGATTCGTTCGGCACGTAGCCGAGCTGCTCGATCGCGTCCCTGACCTTCGCGGCGCTCGACTCTCCGAGCACATGGGGGTGGTTGAGGTAGTTCGAGACGGTCGAGGAGGAGACCCCGGCGAGGGCGGCGACGTCTTTGACGCTGGCTGGCATGGGGTTCCCTGTCGACGGCGGGTGCGCGCGTGCGCGGGTGCGACTGCGCGCCCGCGCGGCGCTGGCGTGTCCACAGTAGCCCAGCGATTGCACCGTGCCAAGAAAGTTCTTGA
>NZ_JAGGPD010000267.1 GCF_018613995.1 Microbacterium sp. ISL-103
AGCCGCCAGCAGATGGACGTTCCTGTTGCGGAGGTTGCCGGTCGTGCCCGAGATCGCGGTCGGGATCATCATGAGAAGAGATGTGCCCTTGGCGACAAGGTCGCTCGTGCCGAACGCGAGCATCAGGATCGGCACCACGATCACTCCGCCGCCGACCCCGATGAGTCCGGCGAGGATGCCTGTGGCGATGCCGACGGCCACGAGCGCGATCCCGCTGAGCAGCTGCAGCTCGAACTCCGCGTCACGGGAGGGGACGACCAGGAACAGACTCACGATCACGATCACGAGGAACCCGACGAAGAACCACCGCAGCACCGTCTGCGAGATCCTCGGCAGCAGCCGTGTGCCGATCTGCGCACCGACCACCGAGCCCGCGGCGAGGATCAGAGCGGGAATCCAGGCGACGGAGTCGTTGATCGCGTACGACACGACCCCTACGGTCGCCGTCGGCACGATCGCGGCGAGCGACGTGCCGGCGCCGAGCCGCTGGTTGAAGTGCAGGAACAGCACGAGCAGCGGGACGATGACCGTTCCGCCGCCGACGCCGAAGAGGCCCGAGAGGAGGCCCGCGATGAGGCCGATCCCGATGAAGGCCGTGTAGGCGCGAGGCCCTCTGCTCAGGGTCTCTGCATCACTCACCGCATCAGCCTACTCCGCTGACTCGGGCGATCTCGTCACACGGACGATCCGCGAGAACCCCCTGGGACCCGGTGCCTGCCTGTGCGACACTGGATCGCACCAGACGCCGTCGTCGACAACCCGGATCGAAGGAGATCTCATGGTGCACAGTCCCTATCCCGATGTCGAGATCCCCGACGTCTCGATCCACGAGTTCCTGTTCGGCGATGTCGACGAGGACCGCCTCGATGCCGCAGCCCTCGTCGACGGAGTGAGCGGCGCCACCACGAGCTATCGACAGCTGATCGCCCAGATCGACCTGTTCGCGGGCGCCCTCGCCGCGCGAGGGGTGACCGTCGGCACGAAGGTCGCGGTCCTGTGCCCGAACATCCCCGCATTCGCGACGGTCTTCCACGGCATCCTGCGTGCCGGCGCGACGGCCACGACCGTCAACTCCCTGTACACGCCGGAGGAGATCGCGAACCAGCTGACGGATGCCGAGGCGACGTGGCTCGTCACGGTCTCGCCGCTGCTTGCCGGAGCGAAGGCCGCAGCGGCTCAGGTCGGCCTCGACGACGACCATGTGATCGTGCTCGACGGTGCAGACGGGCATCCATCACTCCCCGCGCTTCTGGGCGAGGGGAGAACGGCACCTGACGTCACCTTCGATCCGGCGACCCACCTCGCGGTGCTCCCCTACTCCTCCGGCACCACGGGGCGCCCGAAGGGGGTGATGCTCACGCACCGCAACTTGATCGCCAACGTGAGCCAGTGCCGCTCGACGATCTCGCTCGGCGACGATGACCGGGTTCTCGCCGTACTGCCGTTCTTCCACATCTACGGGATGACCGTGCTGCTGAACTTCGCACTTCGCCAGCGAGCGGCACTCGTCACGATGCCGAAGTTCGATCTGACCGAATTCCTCCGCGTCGTGCAGGATCACCGCACCAGCTGGGTGTTCATCGCCCCGCCGATCGCCGTCGCACTGGCGAAGCATCCGCTCGTCGACCAGTTCGACACCTCGTCGGTCAAGGTGATCTTCTCCGGCGCCGCTCCCCTGGACGGCGCGCTCGCGACGGCCGTCGCCACTCGCCTCGGCTGCACGGTCTGCCAGGGCTACGGCATGACCGAGACCAGCCCGGTGACCCATGCGATCCCCTACGATCGACCCGACATCGACCGCTCATCGGTCGGGATGCTGCTCGCCGACACCGAAGCGCGGCTGCTCGCGGACGACGGCTCGGACATCGATGCGCCCGCCGACGGCGCCAGCGCTCCGGGCGAGCTGCTGATCCGCGGGCCCCAGGTCATGGCCGGATACCTGAACCGGCCCGATGCGACCGCAGAGGTGCTCGACGACGACGGCTGGCTGCGCACCGGCGATGTCGCGACCGTGACCCATGACGGTGTCTTCCGCATCGTCGACCGGCTCAAAGAGCTCATCAAGTACAAGGGGTATCAGGTGGCACCGGCCGTGATCGAGGCCGTGCTGCTCGAGCATCCCGCTGTCGCAGACGCCGCCGTCATCGGTGCTCTCGACGACGACGGCCAGGAGGTGCCGAAGGCATTCGTCGTGGTGCAGCAGGGCTCCGAGCTCGACGCGGAGGCCGTGATCGCGCACGTGGCCGCTCATGTCGCCCCGCACGAGAAGGTGCGTCAGGTCGAGTTCATCGATGCGATCCCGAAGTCGGCCTCCGGCAAGATCCTGCGCAAGGACCTGCGCGCCCGCTGACCCCGGAGCGTAGTGCGTACGACGAAGCCCGCCGTCCCCTTCGGGCCGGCGGGCTTCGTCGTGTGAGCGAGGTGCTTACTCGGACTTCTTCTCGACAGCGTCCTCGGCGGCAGCCTCAGCTGCCTCGCCCTCGGCCTGCGACTCGGCACCGGCGTCGGCGGACTCCTCTGCGGGAGCCTCCTCGACGGGAGCCTCCTCTGCGGGAGCCTCCTCGACGACCTCGGCGGGCTTCTCAGCCTTGGCGGCCTTCTTGGCGGACTTCGCCTTGGGGGTGACGGGCTCGAGGACGAGCTCGATCACGGCCATGGGAGCGTTGTCGCCCTTGCGGTTGCCGACCTTCGTGATGCGGGTGTAGCCACCCTCGCGGTCAGCGACCAGCGGAGCGATCTCGGTGAAGAGCGTGTGAACGACGCTCTTGTCGCCGATGACGGAGAGAACGCGACGACGAGCGTGCAGGTCTCCGCGCTTGGCGAAGGTGATCAGTCGCTCGGCGAGCGGACGAAGGCGCTTGGCCTTGGTCTCGGTCGTCTTGATCGACTTGTGGGTGTACAGAGCCGCCGCGAGGTTGGCAAGCAGCAGGCGCTCGTGTGCGGGGCCGCCTCCGAGGCGGGGACCCTTAGTGGGCTTGGGCATAATCGTCTAACTCCTGGTCAGAAAGGTCGGGTTTCAGAAGGACTCGTCTTCGCTGCCGCCGTAGAAGTGGGCGCCGTCGAAACCGGGCACCGAATCCTTGAGCGACAGACCGAGCGAGATGAGCTTGTCGCGCACCTCGTCGACCGACTTCTGGCCGAAATTGCGGATGTTCATGAGCTGCGTCTCCGACAGGGCGACGAGCTCAGAAACGGTGTTGATGCCTTCACGCTTCAGGCAGTTGTACGAGCGGACCGAGAGGTCGAGGTCCTCGATCGGCATCGACAGCTCGCTGGAGTTCACTGCCTCCACCGGTGCCGGGCCGATCTCGATGCCCTCAGCCTCGACGTTCAGCTCGCGTGCGAGACCGAACAGCTCGGTGAGCGTCTTCGCAGCCGAAGCGACGGCGTCGCGGGGGCTGATGGCGGACTTGGTCTCGACGTCGAGGACGAGCTTGTCGAAGTCGGTGCGCTCACCCGCACGGGTGGCGTCGACTCGGTAGCTGACCTTGAGGACCGGCGAGTAGATCGAGTCGATCGGGATCTGACCGGCCTCTGCGTACTCGTTGCGGTTCTGCGTCGCCGAGACGTAGCCACGGCCACGCTCGATCGTGAGCTCGAGCTCGAACTTCGCGGTCTCGTTGAGAGTCGCGATGACGAGCTCGGGGTTCTGGATCTCGACACCGGCCGGAGCCGAGATGTCGGCGGCGGTGACTTCGCCCGAACCGGTCTTGCGCAGGTACGCCGTGATGGGCTCATCACGCTCGGACGAGACGACGAGCTGCTTGATGTTGAGGATGATCTCGGTGACATCCTCCTTCACGCCGGGGATGGTGCTGAACTCGTGCAGCACGCCGTCGATGCGAACGCTGGTGACCGCGGCACCGGGGATCGACGACAGCAGGCTGCGACGAAGCGCGTTGCCGATCGTGTATCCGAAACCGGGCTCCAGAGGCTCGATGATGAACCGGCTCCGGTTCTCGACGATCTTTTCCTCGGTCAGTGTGGGACGCTGTGCAATAAGCACTCTGTGTTCCTTTCGATCACATGCCCGCTATATGACATGTGGTGGGGTGAGGTCTTGAGTTTTTGTGAGTCGATGCCCGCTGGCGGGCGTCGAGCCGCTCGACCCCGAGGGGCCGAGCGGCTCAACAAGCCGGATCAGACGCGGCGACGCTTCGGCGGGCGGCAGCCGTTGTGCGCCTGCGGGGTGACGTCCTGGATCGAGCCGACCTCGAGGCCGGCGGCCGTCAGCGAACGGATCGCGGTCTCACGACCCGAGCCCGGTCCCTTGACGAAGACGTCGACCTTCTTGACGCCGTGCTCCTGCGCCTGGCGGGCGGCCGACTCTGCGGCCAGACCAGCGGCGTAGGGGGTCGACTTGCGCGAGCCCTTGAAGCCCACGCCACCCGACGATGCCCAGCTGATGACAGCGCCGGAAGGGTCGGTGATCGAAACGATGGTGTTGTTGAACGTCGACTTGATGTGGGCATGGCCCAGCGCGATGTTCTTCTTTTCCTTGCGGCGCGGCTTGCGCGCGGCGGCCTTGGGTGCAGCCATGAAAGTGTTCTCCTAGTCCCTGGGGGCCGCGCTTAGCGGGCCTTCTTCTTGCCTGCGACGGTGCGCTTCGGGCCCTTGCGGGTACGGGCGTTGGTCTTGGTGCGCTGACCACGGACCGGGAGGCCACGACGGTGGCGGACGCCCTCGTAGGAGCCGATCTCGACCTTGCGGCGGATGTCTGCGGCGACCTCGCGGCGCAGGTCACCCTCCACCTTGTAGGTGCCTTCGATGTGGTCGCGGAGGGCGATCAGCTGGTCATCGCTGAGGTCCTTCACGCGGATGCTCTCGTCGATATCCGTCGCCTTGAGGATCTCGACCGAGCGGGTACGGCCAACGCCGTAGATGTAGGTAAGGGCGATCACCACGCGCTTGTCGCGCGGGATGTCAACGCCGGCAAGACGTGCCATGCGGTTCTCCTGAGATTGGTAGAGGTGTGGAGCAGGATCGGTGCTCGGGCCTCTGTCCCGAGGTGTCCTCCACTCGCGTGGAATCTGACCCTGCCGTTGTGTGTGTTGAGTTGTGATTCAGATCAGGATCCCGCCGGCGCAGCCGACGATCCCGGACCCGGGACTCAGCCCTGGCGCTGCTTGTGGCGCGGGTTGCTCTTGCAGATAACCATGACGCGGCCGTGACGACGGATCAACTTGCAGTGATCGCACATGGGCTTGACGCTGGGGTTGACCTTCATGATGTTTCCTATTCGCTGTCTTCACCGGGCAGGCGGAGTGCCTGGGGTGTTACTTCTCGACCGATCAGCGGTAGCGGTAGACGATTCGGCCGCGGGTCAGGTCGTAGGGGCTGAGCTCCACGACCACACGGTCTTCGGGGATGATGCGGATGTAGTTCTGCCGCATCTTGCCTGAGATCGTTGCAAGGACCTTGTGTCCGTTGGAGAGCTCAACGCGGAACATCGCGTTGGGCAGAGCCTCGGAGATCACGCCCTCGATCTCGATGACACCGTCTTTCTTAGCCATAGCCTCGCTGACGCTTCTGCAGATCGGTCGATCTGCGGTGGGTGATTGGATTGCGATGCCACGCCGATTCAGACACGCCGAATCAAGGCGCAAGGCACCAAGGATCTATGTTATCCGACAACGGGAGTTCCGGCAACCTGAGCAGGATGCCGGAACTCCCGGACGGATGTCAGAGGTGATCAGCCGATCGTCGTCTTCCACGTTGCTCCGGAATAGAACGGACTGTGACAACCCGTGTTGTATGCGAACGACATCGACGCCTTGAACGTATACGTCTTCGTGAATGCGACGTACCCGGGGATGCTGTAGCAGGTGAGCTTGAGCTTGAGCGTCTTTCCCGAATCGACGAAACAGGTCCCGACCAGATCGCGAGCGTCGTTTCGATCGAAGGTCACTGTGCACCTCGTCGCAGCGTTCGCAGGCGCAGCAACAACTATGGATGCCGCTAGAAGAGCCACAGCGAGGGCCGCGGTCGCGACCACTTTCCTTCCGATACTGCGGCCTCCGCGGATTGTGTCGACCTTCATTTGACCCTCCAGTCACTCTGGCGCGCAAGGGCCAGTCCCCTGGCTCCGTTCAGACTAGAGATTCCAACGATGCAGTCTGCCTGGTTCCCCAGGCCGCTCAATCAGAGTTCCGAGATACCGGAACTCAGCCGAGGATCTTGGCGAACTCGGTGGCGATCTCGCTGTTGTCGATCCGGTCGCCGTTGATCTCCACCGTCGGCGTGCCGCGGATCTCATGCTCGGCCGCCTGAGCGACCGGGAACTTGATGTACTCGCCGTCTGCGATGCAATCGGCCGAAGTCGTGGCACCGGCTTGCTCGGCGTACGTCGTGAGCTGCGCGTCGTCGAGTCCGGCCGAGCCCTCCGCAGGCTGGTTCTCGAAGAGGAGGTTCATGAATGGAACAGCGGCGTCCGGGTCGTTCTCGGCGACGCAGTACATCGCAGCTGCCGCGCGCGAAGAATAATCGGTTGTGGACTGGAAATCGAGAATGGCAATCGGGTGGATGTTCAGCGTGATCTCGTCGTTCGCCGCCGCAGTCTGCAGCTGCTCTCCGTAGGCGTCCTCGAACTGACCGCAGACCGGGCAGATGAAGTCGATGTAGGTGTCGACGGTCGTGTCGCCCTTGCCGATCGTGATCGCTCCGGTGTCCTGGTTGATGATCGCACCACCGGGTGTGGGCCCCGGCGCCGTCGCCTGGTTGTTCAGGCTTACGACCACGAAGGCGAGGACGGCCAGAACGACCACCACAGCCGCCGAGACGCCGATCACGAACCAGTTGGTGTTGCTCTTCGCGGCTGCCATTGCGTTCCGTTTCTGTCGAGGCACGCCCGTGGCGCACCCGGCTTGAAGTCTGCGGGTGCATGCGCACCCATACACCTATTGTGCCCGGAGAAACCTATGCGCGCGTTGTGACGATGCGCTGAACGACAGCCGACGCTGCGGGCAGGTGCGCCCGGATCAGGCGATCGGCGTCGGAGTGACGCCGAATGCGGCGAGCCCCGCTGCTCCCCCGTCGGGTGCGGTGAGCACCCAGATGCCACCTTCGTGCAGAGCCACGCTGTGCTCCCAGTGCGATCCGTCGGTGCCGTCAACCGTCGAGACGGTCCAGTCGTCGTCCTCGACGAAGGTCTCGTCGCTTCCCGCGGTCACCATCGGCTCGATGGCCAGCACGAGTCCCGGCTTGATCTCGGCGCCGGGGTCGGGCGTGCGGTAGTTGAACACGCTCGGCGCCTCATGCATCTTGCGCCCGATGCCATGACCGACGTATTCGCGCAGGATGCCGTAGGTCTCGCCGGAAACCGCCGACGGCCCCTGTGCTTCGATGTAGCCCTGGATGGCTGCACCGAGGTCACCGAGATGCGAAGCGGACGCCATCGCCGCGATGCCGGCCCACATCGAGCCCTCGGTCACGCGGGAGAGCTCTTCACGCCGAGCCACCAGCTCGGGGCGGGTGTCGTCGGGGACCACGACCGTGATCGCGCTGTCGCCGTTCCAGCCCTGGAACTGTGCCCCGCAGTCGATCGAGACGATGTCGCCTGCTTCGAGCACACGCTCTCCGGGGATGCCGTGCACGACCTCGTGATTGACCGAGATGCAGGTCGTGTGGCGGTACCCGCGCACGAGCTGGAAGTTGGATTCCGCTCCGCGCGCGACGATCACCCGGTTCGCCTCGGTGTCGAGTTCGAGCGTGGTCACTCCCGGCCTGATCAGCGGACGAACCGCCTCGAGGGCCGCCGCCGCGATGAGACCCGGCTCGACCATCGCCCGCAGCTGCGCCGCGCTCTTGTAGATCGACTTGCGGAACATCGCAGAATCCGCTCAGGCGGCGAGACGCAGACCGCGGGCGGTCAGCGCTGCGAACACGCGGTCGGTGATCTCGTCGAGAGAGCCGACGCCGTCGATGCGGTCGACGATGCCACGAGGACCGTACACCTCGAGAATCGGAGCGGTCTCGTGCTCGTAGATGTCGAGGCGGTGCGCGATCGCCTCGTCGGTGTCGTCGGAGCGGCCCTGCTCGGCGGCGCGGAGCTTCAGGCGCTCGAGGCTCTCGCTGCGAGGCACATCCAGCAGGATGACGGCGTCGAGCGACTCTCCTCGCCCGGCGAGGAAGACGTCGAGGTGCTCGACCTGCGCCGCGTTGCGGGGGTATCCATCGAGGAGGAACCCGTT
>NZ_JAGGPD010000268.1 GCF_018613995.1 Microbacterium sp. ISL-103
GGCGGCCTCGGGCCAGCACGTGCGGCTGGCTCTGACGGCCCCGACCGAGCGGATCTCCGAGGGCCCACGGCGCCTGAACGAACAGGCCATGTAGGTTACCGCCTCAGGTCTGCAGTTCTTGTGTCGGATGTCACAGTAGGCCGGTGTGCCTACTAGGCTGTAAAGGCGATTCGGTCGTGTATCGATGATCTCGAGCAGGCCTGGCGCACAGCGCCGTGACATCGCCACATCCGGCTTTGATGAAGATCCACGAGGAGGCCTGCGTGAGCGCAGCGGCAGAGCAGCAGGCGACGGCCAAGCTGACGATCGGTGAGACCACCGCAGAATTCCCGATCGTGCGCGGCACGGCCGGGCACGACAGCATCGACCTGTCGACGCTGACCCGCCAGACCGGCTACACGGGTCTCGACTACGGTTTCGTCAACACGGCGTCGACGAAGTCCGAGATCACGTTCATCGACGGTGACCAGGGCATCCTGCGGTACCGCGGCTACCCGATCGAGCAGCTGGCAGGAACGACCAGCTATCTCGAAGTCGCCTGGCTGCTGATCTACGGCGAGCTGCCGTCGGCCGCCGAGCTCGCGGAGTTCGACGAGAAGATCCGTCGGCACACGCTGCTGCACGAAGACCTCAAGCGCTTCTTCTCGGCGCTGCCGCATACCGCGCACCCGATGTCCGTGCTGTCGTCTGCGGTGGCCGCGCTGTCGACGTACTACGAGGGTCAGACCGACCCCCACAACCCCGAGCATGTCGAGCTCAACACGATCCGCATGCTCGCGAAGCTGCCTGTGATCGCCGCGTACGCGCACAAGAAGAGCGTGGGTCAGGCGTTCCTCTATCCCGACAACTCGCTCGGCTTCGTCGAGAACTTCCTGAAGCTCAACTTCGGGGTGCTCTCCGAGCCGTACGAGATCAACCCGGTCATGTCGAAGGCGCTCGAGCTGCTGCTCATCCTGCACGAAGACCACGAGCAGAACGCGTCGACGTCGACGGTGCGCCTGGTCGGATCGACGGGCGCGAACCAGTTCGCCTCGATCTCGGCAGGCATCCAGGCGCTCTCAGGCCCGCTGCACGGTGGAGCGAACGAAGCAGTGCTCACCATGCTCGGTCAGATCCGCGACTCGGGTCAGAGCGTCTCGCGCTTCGTCGAGCGGGTGAAGAACAAGGAAGAGGGCGTGAAGCTGATGGGCTTCGGGCACCGGGTCTACAAGAACTACGACCCGCGCGCCAAGCTCGTCAAGGAGGCCGCTCGCGAGGTTCTCGCAGAGCTCGGCGTCACCGACCCCCTGCTCGACCTCGCGCAGGAGCTCGAAGAGATCGCCCTCGCGGACGACTACTTCAAGGAACGTCGCCTCTACCCGAACGTCGACTTCTACACCGGCGTGATCTACAAGGCGATGGGCTTCCCGACGCGCATGTTCACGGTGCTGTTCGCCATCGGACGTCTGCCCGGCTGGCTCGCCCAGTGGCGCGAGCTGCAGCTCGACCCGCAGACGAAGATCGGCCGCCCGCAGCAGCTCTACACAGGCTCGCCCGAGCGCACCTTCCAGACGCGCTGAGCCGACCCGCGATGCCTGTCGTCAGCGCGGAGGCGGTCGTGCCGGTGGACCCTGCGACGGCCTTCGCGGTGTCGCAGACGACCGGGGCGATCCGACGGCGCTGGGATCCGTTCATCTCCGAGCAGCACTTCCTCGACGGAGCGGATGCCGCAGCAAAAGGTGTGCGCACCTTCACCCGGCAGCGCCTCGGCCTGTCGATGGTGAGTCGCTACGTCTCGTACGCTCCGCCGACCAACGTCGGCATGGTGATGGAGCGAGGGCCGTGGTTCTTCACCAAACTCGGGGGCGGCTGGCGGTTCACGGAAGCCCCCGGCGGCACGTTGGCGGTGTGGAAGTACAACTTCTCATGCCGACCTGCATGGCTCGCGCCGATCGCCGAATGGATCGGTGCGCGGGTGCTCGGGCACGAGATCCGGCGACGCCTCGCCGGCTTCGTCCGCGGATGCTCTGACGCCGAGGTGCTGGCGGCAGTGCGCCGCTGAGGGCAGCGGATGCGGGCGGCTCGCCGTCGACGGGGCAGACGAAGAGGCGGGTGCGCCGATGCCTGAGCATCGGCGCACCCGCCTCTGACGTGTCGTGGTCGGCGACCCGAGGGTCAGCGACCCTGCGATCCGCGACCGCGGCCACCCTGGCCGCCGGCGCGTGACTGACCGCCCTGACGGGATCCGGCCTGCGCGCCCTGGCCGCCCTGAGCGGGACGGGGGCGGCGGCTGCGACGCGAGGGCGGGTTGGCGGCGGAGTTGCGCTCTCCGCCGGCCGGACGCTGCTTCGCCGACTGACGCTGGGGCTGTGCCTGGACCGGTGCCGGGCGGACGTGCGGTGCCCGCTCGGGAACCAGCTCGGTCACCGCAGCCGAGGTCACATCTTCGAGCGCTGCCGAGATCGCTGCCTTGCGCAGGAGATCCTTCACATCACGACGCTGCTCGGGCAGGACGACCGTGACAACCGTGCCCGCGGCGCCGGCGCGTGCGGTGCGACCGGAACGGTGCAGGTACGCCTTGTGCTCCATGGGCGGGTCGACGTGGACGACGAGGTCGACGTTGTCGACGTGCACACCACGGGCCGCGACATCGGTGGCTACGAGGACGCGCACGCCGCCGTCTGCGGGATCGGACGAGAAGGCGCCGAGGTTGCGCTCACGAGCGTTCTGCGAGAGGTTTCCGTGCAGGTCGACGGCGGGGATCCCGGCGGCGGTGAGCTGCTTGGCGAGCTTCTTCGCCTGGTGCTTGGTGCGGGTGAAGAGGATCCGACGGCCGGTACCGGACGCGAGCTCGCGCACCAGGGTGGTCTTGTTGTCGGTCGAGTCGACGACGAGCACGCGGTGCGTCATCTCGCCCACGGGCACGCTCTCTTCATCCACTTCGTGGCTGACCGCGTTCGAGAGGAAGCGGCGGGCGAGGGTGTCGATGCCTCGGTCGAGAGTCGCGCTGAAGAGCAGACGCTGGCCACCGGCCGGCGTCGCGGTCAGGATGCGGGTGACGCCGGGGAGGAAGCCGAGGTCGGCCATGTGGTCGGCCTCGTCGAGCACGGTGACCTCGACGGCGTCGAGCTGCACGACCCGCTGCTTCATCAGGTCTTCGAGACGGCCGGGGCACGCGACGACGATGTCGACGCCGCTGCGCATCGCCTGCTCCTGCGGACGCTGGCTGACTCCACCGAAGACGGTGGTGACGCGCAGGCCCTTGGCCTCCGCGAGCGGGGCGATCGTCGCCGCGATCTGCGTGGCGAGTTCGCGGGTGGGAGCGAGCACCAGGCCACGAGGGTGACCGGGGCGGCTCGAGCGCGAAGATGCGGAGAGTCGGGCGACGAGGGGGAGCGCGAACGCGATCGTCTTGCCGCTGCCGGTGCGGCCGCGGCCGAGAAGGTCGCGTCCGCCGAGGGAATCGGGAAGCGTGTCGCGCTGAATCGCGAACGCCTCGGTCTTACCGTCCTTGGCGAGGACGGCGGCGAGGTCGGCGGGCACGCCGAGATCGAGGAAGGAAGTCATGAAGTATCTCCGAGAATGCACGCACGAACCGACGGGCCGGGTGCGGGAAGGTGGGCGACGGCGCGGGATCGCGCATCGTTTCGCCGTTCGAAATGGCCAGAACCAAGCAAGTGGCGCGGGAGCGTGTCGACGACGCAGACGTCTCGCATCGCGAGGAGCGTCAGCCCGACACTATCACGCGTCCACGGGAGAAGGCTGAGACGCGGTCCACGCCGCGCGTCGCGGGGTCAGGCGTGGAGGGCTTCGTTCAGCGTGACGCCGACGCCGGCGCGACGCACCGCTTCGACTGCGCCGCTGAGCGAGTTGCGACGGAACAGCAGACCGTCCTGGCCTGAGAGCTCGGCGCCCTTGACCGACTTCCTGCCGCCGTCGGCTGTCGCCGGACCGTCGACGAGCACGATCTTGGTGCCTGCGGTGACATAGAGTCCCGCTTCCACGACGCAGTCGTCGCCGAGCGAGATGCCGATCCCGGCGTTGGCGCCCAGCAGCGTGCGTGCCCCGATCGAGACGCGGTGGGACCCGCCGCCCGAGAGCGTGCCCATGATCGACGAACCGCCGCCGATGTCGCTGCCGTCACCGACGACGACGCCCTGCGAGATGCGTCCTTCGACCATCGACGAGCCGAGCGTTCCGGCGTTGAAGTTCACGAAGCCCTCGTGCATGACCGTCGTGCCGGGGGAGAGGTGCGCTCCCAGGCGCACGCGCGACGCGTCGGCGATGCGCACACCGGCCGGCTGCACATAGTCGGTGAGCCGGGGGAACTTGTCGAGACCCTGCACCTGGATGCCGGCGCGCTGCAGCAGCGGCCGCAGTCGGGCGGCGTCGTCGGGGTGCACGGGCCCGGCATTGGTCCATGCCACGTTCGGCAGATGCGCGAAGATCCCGTCGAGGTTGAGCTCGTTCGGCCGCACCACGAGGTGCGACAGCGCGTGCAGGCGCAGGTAGGCATCGACGGTCGATGCGGGCGCGGCATCCAGGTCGATGTGCAGCTGAACCGCCTCGACGCGCACATTGCGGCGCTCATCGGGGCCGACGAGCGCGTCCATCGTCGCGAGTGCTGCAGCCGCATCGCCCGGCGTCGGGGCGCTGGTGCTCACCTCGGGGAACCAGGCGTCCAGAACCGTGCCGTCGCCGGCGATCGTCGAAAGTCCGGTACCCCATACGGTGCGCGCCTCAGTCATGTCTCCACGGTATCGCGAGGCGGGCGGAGCGATGGCACAGATGACGGGTAAGTAGGCTGGGGGAATGCTGCTCGATCTGACCGCGTCCTCTGTCGACCTGACCCGTGCGATCTGCGACATCCCGAGCGTGTCAGGAGACGAGAAGACACTCGCGGATGCCATAGAGGAGTCGATCTCGGCATACTCCCACCTCGAGGTGATCCGTCACGGCAACACGATCGTCGCCCGCACCAACCTCGGTCGTCCGCAGCGGGTGGCGATCGCCGGACACATCGACACCGTGCCGATCAACGACAACGTCCCGACCAGGGACGTCGAGGTCGACGGCGTGCCCCACCTCTGGGGTCGCGGAACCGTCGACATGAAGAGCGGCACGGCCGTGCAGCTGAAGCTCGCCGCGGAGCTCACGGAGCCCTCCGTCGACATCACCTGGATGTGGTACGACAACGAAGAGGTCGAAGCGTCGAAGAACGGACTCGCCCTGCTCGCCGCCGTGCGTCCGGATCTGTTCCAGGCCGATTTCGCGATTCTGGGTGAACCGTCCAACGGTCAGGTCGAGGGCGGATGCAACGGCACGATGCGGGCGATCGTGCGCACCGCGGGCGTCCGCGCGCATGCTGCCCGCGCCTGGATCGGCGAGAACGCCATTCACCGCGCGGCCCCGATTCTGGCGCGACTGGCCGAGTACCGAGCCAGAGAGGTGCCCGTCGACGGGCTGCTGTATCGCGAGAGCATGAGCGCCGTCCGGATCACCGGAGGTGTCGCAGGCAACGTGATTCCCGACGCGTGCGAGGTCGAGGTGAACTACCGCTTCGCTCCGAGCAAGTCGGCCGCGGATGCGGAAGCGCACATCCGCAACCTCCTTGCAGGCTTCGACGTCGAGATCACAGATGCCGCAGAGGGCGCACGACCCGGCCTCGACGCACCGATCGCACAGGAGTTCGTCGCCGCGGTCGGCGCCGAGCCCCGCCCGAAGTACGGCTGGACCGACGTGGCGCGGTTCTCAGCCCTCGGCATCCCCGCCGTGAACTACGGACCGGGAGACCCGCACCTCGCGCACCACGATGAGGAGCGGGTGCCCCTCGCGCAGATCGACGCGGTCGAGCGAGGACTGCGCGCATGGCTCAGTTCGCGCTGACGCTCACCCGTCGTTGGGCGGGCGCTCCGCTCCCGTTGCGGATCGCGCTGGTCTACCTGGCCGCGCGTGCGGTGACGACCGCGCTGATGATCGCGGCGGCAGTGCAGTCGACGTCGCTGTCGCGATTCGGCGCGGATCCCGGCCTCGCCGACTTCATCGTCGCCTGGGACGCGCAGTGGTACTGGCTCGTGGCGGAGGAGGGATACCCGTCCGATCTGCCGCTCACCGAGTCCGGCGAGGTGGCCGAGAACGCCTGGGCGTTCATGCCCGTGTTCGCGTTCGCGGCCAAGGGCATCGGCTTCCTGTTCGGGTCGTGGGGGATAGGCGCCTTCCTGCTGTCCTTCGTCGCCGGGTACTTCGCGTGCGTCGCACTGCACCGCCTGCTGCGCGACCGCATCGGGCAGCAGGCGGCGATGTGGTCGGTCGTCTTCTTCGCGTCGGGGCCGATCGCGGCGATGTTCCAGGTCGGCTACGCCGAGACTCTCTTCCTCCTCCTGCTCTTCCTCGCACTCGACGCCACAGTGCGTCGTCGATACACGTGGCTCTATCTGCTGATCCCGGTGATGGCGTTCACCCGTCCGGGCATTCTCGCGTTCGCTCTGTATCTCGGTCTGCACGGCGTCCTCCGCTGGTGGAAGCGGCGTGAGGACCCGCTTGCGACACGAGAGGTCGTGCACATCGTCACGCTCGGTGCGCTGGCGACCATCGCCGGATTCTCCTGGCAGGTGATCGCCGGCATCGTGACCGGAGACCCGGGGGCCTACCTCGCGAAAGAGCTCTCCTGGCGCCGGAACTGGCTCGTCGGCGGGGTCGAGGGCTTCATCCCCTTCGAGGGATGGGTCCAGGCGTCACAATTCTGGTTCGCGCAGTGGGGGCTTCCGACATCCTGGGGGCCGGTCGTGCTCGCCCTCCTCGTGGTGGGGGCGGGCGCCGCGCTGATCTACCTTCCGCAGGTGCGCGCGCTCGGTCCGGATCTGCGGCTGTGGAGCGCGAGCTACCTGCTCTATCTGCTCGCGGTCTTCTTCCCGCAGTCCAGCACGTTCCGGCTGCTGCTGCCTCTGAGCCCGGCCTGGGGAGCGCTCGCGGTGCCACGGTCGCGCCTCTGGCGAGTGGGCGTTCTGGCCGTCTGTCTGGTGGGCCAGTGGCTCTGGATCTACCACGTCTACGCCCTCGGGAACACCTTCTGGCAGGTGCCGTGAATGTTAAGGCTTGATGCATTTCTTCATAGGGGACATCCAGGTTCGGGTAACACCCGATAAACTGATGTCATACCACCGGAGGAAAAGGAGCCCACGATGGCAGCGATGAAGCCGAGGACCGGAGACGGACCCATGGAGGCCGTGAAAGAAGGGCGACTCATCATCGTGCGCGTCCCGCTCGAAGGCGGCGGCCGTTTGGTCGTCTCCGTGAACGACGCAGAGGCGAAGGAACTTCACGACGTGCTGGCAGCCGTCGTGGCTCCCGCCTGATCGAACTCGAATTCGCGCACGCGGATTCACGAAGAGGGCGACGGATCATCGATCCGTCGCCCTCTTCTTTTCCGTAGCGGGGGTGTGTGCTCAGGCCTCGCCGACGCTGATGAGCTGCAGAAGGCCCTCACCGGAGGTGGAGACCGTGGCGAGCACGGCCGAGGATTCCTGGGTCTCCTGCACGAGTGAGCGATAGGCCGAGGTGACCTCGTCGCGCTGAACCGGGTCGGCGACGCGGCCGCCACCGAGGATCCGAGGCACCAGCACCATCCCGCCCGTGCGCACGAGGCGGAGGCCGTGCTCGACGTAGTCGATGACGTTCTCGGGATCCGCGTCGACGAGCACGATGTCGTACGACGCCTCGTTCATGCGAGGCAGCACGTCGGCGGCACGACCGGTGATGAAGCGTGCCTTGGTCACCGGGATGCGTGCATCGGAGAACGCCTGGCGCGCTGCGGCCAGGTGCTCGGGTTCGTTGTCGATCGAGGTGAGCACAGCCTGCGGTGCGCCCCGCAGCAGCCAGAGCCCCGAGACGCCCGCTCCGGTGCCGATCTCGACCATTGAGCGTGCGCCGGTGGCTGCGGCCAGCACGGCGATCTGCGAGCCGACGGCCGCGCTGATCGGCGACGCGCCGAGCTCGACGGCGTGCGCTCGGGCGCGGGCGATCGGCGACGGCTCCGTGATGGATTCGCGGATGAAACGTGCGTTCGCATCGTTCTCGCTCATTGCCTGTGTCTCCCGACTGAGATATGTGTTCTCCCAGGGTATGCGCTCGGTGCGCGGCACAACGGCAGGCGCGGCGGTAGCCTGGACAGATGCAGTTCGGGATCACCTTCGAGAAGCTGCTGCTCATCGGTCTGATCGCTGTGCTGCTCATCGGACCGGAGCGGCTGCCCCGCTACGCGGAGAGCGTCGGCAAGCTCGCTCGGCGTGCCGGCGAGTTCCTGCGCGACACCAAGAGCCGCGTACGCGACGAGATGGGGCCCGAGATCGACGACGTCGATTGGCGCAAGCTCGACCCGCGGCAGTACGACCCTCGACGCATCATCCGAGATGCCCTCTTCGAAGACGACGGCGCAGCGGCACCGGCGCGCACGGAGACCGTCGTCGCAGAGCCGACGGTCAAGCCCGTTCACACGCCGACAGTGCGCCCCGACTTCTCGCTGTCGAGTCCGCCGCCGTACGATCGCGAAGCCACCTGACGAAGCCACCTGGCTCAGCCACCTGACGCAGCCACAGGTGCGGATGGCATCGCGCCGAGTCTTCAGCCGATGTGGGCGCGCAGCTGCGTGATGTCGTCGTCGGTCAGCAGCGCGCGGGGGACGGCCGTGATCGCGGAGGCGCCGCGGAGCTTCAGCAGCACGGCATCCTTGCCGACGCGAACGCTCTGGAACGTGCGGTAGTCGATGTCCGATGAGCGGGTGCCGGCGCCGATGTGCAGCGCCGTCTCTCCGAGTCGCCCCCATACCGCGGTGCCGGGGGGGGTGGCG